>JBILYM010000303.1:0-3071 GCA_044377725.1 Phycisphaerales bacterium | reverse complement strand
GACGGCACCTACTTCTACAAGATCGCTGCGAACGCCCAAGGCGACGCTGGCCAATTCAACAATCTGTTCATCCGCTACCAGAGTCTCTCGGATCTTTGCAAGGATGTGAATGGCGAAACATTCCTCATGAACGGGTACGGCATGTACTACGACGATGAGGTCATGGCTGACAACCTCACGGGCCGCTTCATCCGCACCACCCGTTACGACCCAAACAGCCCGGTCACCATCGGCGCGTACGTGTACAGCAGCTTTGCCGACTTGGTCAACAACAACGCCTCATATGCCGGCGGCTTTTCGAACCAGACCGTGGCCTTTGACTGCCAATTCTGGGCGTGGGATGGCAAGTACTATCGAACGAACGTCTCCGGTCCGACGGGTGCCTCCACGGTGACTGGCTTCAACATCTACAACAGTTCTGAAGACCTGTACAACGGCGTTGTGGCTCAGACCGTGGCTTGCACGGCGACCTACGCGGGCACCATGCGCTTTATGGCGCTGGAGTCGTCATTGATTCCGCCGCCAAATTGCATCGGGGACTTGAACGGGGATGGGGTGGTCAATGGCGCCGACCTCGGCATCCTGCTCGGCGCTTGGGGCGTTTGCCCGTAAGCGAAGCGAGGCAGTCAGCCTGACATCCAATTGAAATCACACGCAGGAGACATGTACGTGTCTCCTGCGTGGTTTTTATTTTCCATAAATTGTGACAATGGTGGGAGTTTCATTGGAAAGCCCGTCGCTGCGTGAGGGGATCAAGGCAAAAATTAACTCCCTTACTGAAGGAATTACTAGATTTCGGTTTGCCTTGGGATATGTTCGTTCACCCTTAGACACGTTTCTATTTCCCTTTCCCTTACTGAGGTTTCCATCATGGTTCGTATTGCATCATTTGGCTTCTCCGTTGCCGCGGCTGCCCTTGCTTTGGCCACCACCTCCAACGCAGCACTGCTCTACGTGAGCACCACTTCGGCCGGCGTCGTAAACGCTTTCTCGTCCCTCGAAGACATGGCCGCTGGCGCAAACGGCACCGCACTCGGAACGATCGGATCATCGCTCCTGGCCACCGATGGCGTGTGGACTGATGGTTCGTATGTTTACAAGACCACGGCAGACGCCCAAGGCGTTGGTGGTAGTTACAACAATCTGTACGTTCGCTACAGCTCCCTTGCGGCCCTGGGTGCAAACAGCGGCGGCACAACGTTCACTATGTCTCAGGGCATGTATTACAACGAAGACGTTGTCGCGAACACCACCAATGGCTGGTTCTTCCGGACCGCGACGTTCGGTGGCAGCACCGAAGTTGGCATGTGGGCGTTCGACAACTACACCCAGTTGCTGGCGAACCAAAATTTCTACGTTTCCGGTTTCACGGGCGGCGATCAGAACGGCGCAAATAGGTACTGGGCCGGCACCGGCAGCACCTGCTGGCGGTCGAACGTCCAAGGCGGCGTTGTGACCAGCTTCAGCGTCTTTGCCAGTGGCCCGGATCTGTACAACAACGTCCAGTTGCTCAACGTCGGCAGCAACGCCGGCTACGACGCCAACACGCGTTTCATGACGATCGATTCATCGCTCATTCCAGCCCCAGGCGCCATCGCTCTTCTGGCTGTTGCCGGCGTCGGCATCTCGCGCCGCCGTCGCGCCTGAGTACGATCGACTGCGCTTCATTTCAATGTGACAAGCGCCCCGGCACTTTGCCGGGGCGCTTGCATGATTGGGTGCTTTGCGCCATGATTCCCTGCATGATTCTCTCGCTGCCGAATTCATCGCCGTATTCAAATTTCCGCACGTGCTCAGTGTTGACGCTGGTTGCATCGGGATTCATGGGGACTGGCTGCGAACGGGCAACTCCGCCACAAACCGTCGTACAGACAGAAGCTGCCAAGGCAGTCAGTCCAGAGAAGAAGTCTGATGCATTGACCGCCGGACTGCGGTTGAACCAGATGCAGGTGATTGGCACGCACAACTCGTACCACATTGCGCCGGACATCTTGACCTACTCGCTATTTGATGCGCGCGCGGAGGCGCTTGACTACACGCACCAGCCGATGACCGCACAACTTGACGCCGGTATTCGCGGCTTTGAGCTGGATGTATTTGTGGATGATGCGGGCGGGCGGTACGCGCATCCCATTTCCATTGTTGGTCGGTGGCATGACGCGCGCTTTGATGCTCCGGGGTTCAAGGTGCTGCACATTCCGGACATGGATCAGGAATCGATCTGCCCAACGCTCGCGGGATGTTTGCAAGACATGGCCGCATGGAGTGCATTGCACCCAGAGCATGTGCCGGTATTTGTCATGTTGGAGTGCGTGGCGGTCGACGTGCCAAGCTTCCCGGGGTTCGACATCACAGACCCAGAGCGCTGGGAGTTGCGCCACGTAGAGGAGCTTGATCGTCTAGTGCAGGCAACCTTTGGCGCGGAACAATTGATTACGCCGGACCGCGTTCGTGGGAATGCTGCTTCGCTGCGCGAGGCGATTACCACGGTGGGCTGGCCCACGATTGATGAATTGCGCGGCAAGTTCATGTTTGTGATCACCGTTGATGATCACGTGGTTGCCAAGCATTTGGCGCGTCATCCGGGTCTGCGCGAGACAGCGTTGTTTGCTGACTGCGGTGACCAATCCCCGGATGGCGTGTTCTGCGTCATCAATGACCCGACCGCGGATGGCAAGCGCATTGGCGAAGTGGCGGCGCGCGGTGTGGTGATCCGCACGCGTGCCGATGAGAACGTGGTGGAGCCACTCAGTGGTAGCACTGAACGCCAGAAGCGGGCCCTTGCCAGCGGGGCGTGCATCGTGTCAACGGATTTTCCAGCGGCCGATCCGAACATGGAATCGGGGTACATGACGTGCATGCCCGGTGGCGGCACGGTGCGCATTCATCCGCTGGCGAATGACCCGCGCGCTGGACAGTCAATTCGCCCGTAACGCCGCTTACGGCGTGGTGGTGCGGCGATGCGTCAGGAACCACGCATAGATGTCATGCCCGGCGCTGAGGTTGTAGGTGGCCGTCCACGAATCGTGCCCGACGCCCGGATAGATGGTGAGCCGCGCGTCCGCTGCCAC
>JBILYM010000304.1:0-3071 GCA_044377725.1 Phycisphaerales bacterium | reverse complement strand
GTGCCCGGATGTTGCTCCAGATTCACGATGAACTGGTCTTTGAAGTTCCAGAGTGTGATCGCGTTGCACTGGAGGCGGCTGTGCGGGAGGCGATGGAGGGTGCCATGCAATTGCGCGTGCCGCTGGTGGTGAGTTCGTCTTACGGCAGCAACTGGGCGGAAGATTGATGCCGCGCGTGCGTGCGTGCTTGCTTGCAAAGAGGGAACTTCAAACGCCCACTCCAACCTGCGGCGTGGGTGAAATCGGGCTGTATTTCTTGGTGCAAAGTGCGCTGCAGTCACTAGTGGTTATTGCGCGTTGACGGTCTTGCATCCCTGCCGGAACTCGCTATCATTTCCCCTCCGGCACCCGCTTTCGAGCGGTTGTCGGCCCCGAAGGGGTGGTAGCTCAATTGGTTAGAGTTCCGGCTTGTCACGCCGGTGGTTGCGGGTTCGAGTCCCGTCCGCCTCGCTTCGAACGATCAAGGCCTCGTCCTCCCGGACGGGGCCTTCTTCGTTTTTCAACGGACGGGGCCTTCTTCGTTTTTCAGCAGTTCGCCCTGAGTCATGGGTGATTGATCAATTCCGGTTCGCGCGGGAGCTACGCTGTTGGTGTGCCAATTCGCCGTAATGATGACGAGGGTCCATCCGAGGATGACATCGAACGCTTCGGCGACGATTCGCCGGTGGCGGATGCGCGCTGCCCGGATTGCGGAGCAGCCGTGTGGAGCGAGTCGGACGTATGCCCCAAGTGCTTTTCGTATCTCGCGGGATCAGCGCCGGCTGCACCACGGGGCGGCATGTTTGCCAAGCACTGGAAGGCGATCATTATTTGGGCACTGATCATCGCCACCTTGACGCTCGCGGGCATTCCCGTTCTGCAAGCGCTGTTGCGGCTGTAAAGCAGGGCAAATGGGGCTCACCATTAGGCGCGGCCGTATGAACACCCCATTAATCGAAACACCCCGACAATCGAAACACCCCGGCAATCAAAGTAACCCAGCAATCAAATCACCCTACCAAACGAAACACCCCGCCATTCAGACGGGGTGTTTCAGGTGCCTCGGCAAGGATTTGAACCTTGGACCCGCTGATTAAGAGTCAGCTGCTCTACCAACTGAGCTACCGAGGCTGGTGAAGCGGAGGATTATAACCAAATCCAGGGTCGAGGGTGTGCGCGTTGGTCAGGCAGTGGCTCCGTGGCACGACTTGTACTTCTTACCGCTGCCGCAGGGGCAGGGTTCGTTGCGACCAACCACCTTCATGGCCTTGTCGGACAGCTCCTTTTTCACCGGCTCGCCGGTGACTCCAGCCATTTCCGCCTGCTCAATTTGCGCCCGCTGCTCAGCCGTTGGGCCTGGTTCAGCGTCGGTCATCAGGCCGGGATTCTGTGCTGGTCGAGCCTGAGGAGCGAGGCGTCCCTTGAGCAGAATGTCGCTGGCGCGTTCGCGGATCGACTCTTCCATCTCGTTGAAGGTTTCCGCTGCACCCTTCTTAAACTCGATGCGCGGATCCTTCTGGGCGATGCCCCGGAACCCGATCGAGTCGCGCAGCTGATCCATGGAATGCAGGTTGTTCTTCCATGCATCGTCATAAATCTGTAGAAGCACCCAGCGCTCAAACTGCTCCAGTTCTTGGCGCATGAAGCTGCGCAAGCGCGCGCGAACATAGATCTGCGGATCTTCGGTGCACTGCTCGCGATCAAACTCGCCAAGGTGCACCATGCACTCCTTCTCAAACCAATTGGCGATCGACTCGGTGTCTGATCCCGCAGCAAGGCATGCCTGCGCGCGTCGCTCAATCACGGTTTCATCCACCTTGCGGGCTTCGTCAAGCAGGAGCTTGGCAAGGTCCGCGGGCTGCTGCGATGGCAGCGTCTCTGGCGTCCAGTCGACGCTGTAGCGCGCACGAGCCCACGCACAGAAGTCAGTCAAGGCAGCGCCCGCCTGGTCCTTGCCATTTTCAGGATCTTGCTGTGACTGCTGCAACCGTGTGGAGGTTGATTCGATCGCAAACTCGATCGGGTAGCGGACTTCGCGCTCCTGGAAGAAGGTGCGGGCGCGCTCAGCCAGTTTCTCGCCGGCTTCGTCAGGAGTGCGGCACTCCTTGAAGACGGTGGGATCCAGTTGAATCCCGAACTTATTGTTGGCCCACTGCGCCAGCGCCGCGGCGCCGTAGTTGGGGACCAAGAAAGCATCGACTGCTGAGTTGTCGATTGCGCGGAACTTGGCTGAAGCTGCGGCCTCAATCAAGCGCTTGACGGGTTCGGCATCTTCGGCAAGTACCAAGTCGCGCGGCAATTCCGCGCCGAAGTTGGTGCGCGCCCAGTCCTGTAGTTCTTCGACGTTCCATTCGGAACTGTCCGTGTCGGACGCCATGTATTCACCGACGGTATTGCCGATGGTGACGGTGGCTTCCTCCAGAGTCTCAATGTCGATGACCTTGCGAACCTTGTCGCGATCCTTGCCAGCGAAGCGATCCGCGTCGATGCTGACGTTGTAGTGCTCGCGCACCCACTCAGCGATCTCCTTGGCAACGTAATCGGGCCCCAAGTGGCGGCGCGCAGAATCCATGGCGGATTCTTCGATGTACTGCAAGGCGATCGTGCGAACACCGCGGTGCTCAAGCACCGGTTGACGCAGGCCGTAGAACTTCCTGCGCTGGTATTCCATCGGCTCGTCGTACTCAAGGATGGTCTTGCGCATCTGGAAGTTGCGCTCTTCAACCTTGCGCTGTGCCTTCTCAACGGCGCGCGTGAGCATGGGTGCCTCGATGGCATCGCCTTCCTTCATGCCGAGTTTGGAAAGCAGCCCGAGGGTCGCTTTACCGGCAAACATCTTCATCAGTTCGTCGTCAAGTGCAAGGAAGAATCGGCTGGAGCCTTGGTCGCCTTGACGCCCGGCGCGACCGCGCAACTGGTTGTCGATGCGACGGCTTTCGTGGCGTTCGGTGCCGATGATGTGCAGTCCACCCATGTCTTCGACCGCTGCAAAGAAGCGCAGGCGGTGCAACATGAAGTTGCCGAGGGAGTCAAGGTTGTCCTCCAAATCTTGGGCGTTGGCGGTGGCTACCTTGTTCTCTGCGACGCCTGGC
>JBILYM010000063.1:0-9235 GCA_044377725.1 Phycisphaerales bacterium | reverse complement strand
GCTGGAGCGGTGGTGCCAGTGAACTGAGTACTGCTGGCGTGCTACTGGCTGCAGCAAGCACTATCGCATGGGCATGCGGAACGATGGTCGCCAAGCATTCGGCACGACCGGATTCGCTGTGGGCTGCAAGCGTCATGCAGATGCTCGGCGGCGGCGTGGCGGCACTGATTGCCAGCACCGTCTTTGAACGTCAGGCGTGGCCGACGTGGGAAGCGGTCACCCCAAGTTCATTATGGGCGATCGCATACCTAGTGGCGTTCGGGTCATTGGTCGGCTTCAGCGCATACGTGTGGCTACTGAGTAACGTCAACGCGGCGGCGGTGGCAACCTACGCCTACGTGAATCCGTTGGTGGCACTCTTCCTGGGGACACTGCTGGCCGGCGAAGCGATTCCCGCGCGCACCGGCCTGGCGGCACCACTCATTCTTGGCAGCGTGGCGCTGATGCAGTTTGTCAGGCCGCCATCAAAGAACGAGCCGCCGGTTGCCGAAGAATAAGCACAGAATCATGTCGCAAAGCAGGCAGTGAGCACTCACGCCGTCCACGCACGAACGTGGTCGCCGACGACTGCCGTTACCACCGCAAACACGCGGTCGCGATGTGATCGCACGACAAGGTTCTGCTTGCCATCATCGCTTAATGCACCCACATGTTCAATGCGAAGTGAACGACCGAGTGCATCGGCGCCGATCCGCTCTGCCTTCACCACGGACTCCTTAGCGCACCACAGGCGAAGTGGCCACGCATCATCATTCCACGGAAGCCGTGCTTCGCCGGTTTCTTCTGCAAGCGATCGCAACGCGGGGATACCGGAAGCATGAATCGGCTCAGCATCAATACCGAGGCTCGGTGCGCCAGGTGCGGCGATCGCACATCCGGCCAGTCCGCGGGTATGCGCAATCGATACGAACGGCGCAGCGCGGTGACCAGCAATACGCGGCGCACCTTGTGCATCGTGATCAAGAGCGGCGCCATGCCATGCGCTTGGCCCGTGCGCACTCTTCCACGCAGCCACTGCAACGCCGAATGCGGCACGACTCGCTTGCCGACCGAGTTCGCGCATGTGCGCGCGCGGCGCATCGGGTTCGTGCGCAAAGGGGAGCCAGATGATGACAGGATCCAACAGGTCCATGGGCGAGAAGTATGTCCGAAACCGCTGCAGCGCGAGGACGGTATCGGCAGATTGCCGACCGCTACTACAGCGCGTCTTGGTTCAGAGGCCGTGCTACACCGCGCCTTTTTACACGGAGAAGTAGCCAGCACCGGGGTGGTGGACAATGATCGCGCTGGTGGACTGCTCGGGGTCAATTTGGAAATTCTCTGTGAGATGACAGCCGATCCGCTCCGGCCGAAGCAAGCGCCACATCTTCTCTTGATCAGACATATCTGGGCATGCTGGATAGCCAAAGCTGTAGCGGCACCCTCGATACTTCTGCTGGAACAGTTCGCGGATCTTTGGACTGTCGTCATGACCAATCCCCAATTCCGCGCGCATGCGCTTGTGCCACAGTTCCGCCAGTGCTTCCGCACATTCCACGCCGAATCCGTGCGTGTACAGGTATTCCGTATATGCGTTGCTATCAAACAACTTCTTCGCACGCACGCTGGCCATCGGTCCCATGGTGACGCAGGTGAGACCCACCACATCACGCTCGCCTGAAGCAGACGAACGGAAGAAATCACTGATGGAAAGTTGACGGCCAGTCTTCTGGCGCGGGAAATCAAAGCGCTCCAATTCACGCCCCGGATCCGTTGGGTCGTAAATCAACAATGCATCACCTTCCGTTGCACACGGGTACCAGCCGTACACAACCTTTGGTTGCAAGAACGCGTCGCCGTCATCCTTGGCTTGCTTCTGCATCCGCGCCAGTGCTGGTCGAGCCTCGTTATCTAAGAGTGCTTCGTACGCCTTGGCGTCCAGGTCGCCTTGCTTGAATCCCCACTGACCGCGGAACAATGCAGTCTGATTGATGAATGGGAACAATTCGTCCAAGTCAACATGCTCCACCACACGCGCGCCCCAGAACGGCGGATCGGGAACACGGTCCACTGAAACCACGGTGCTGGCTGGGCGTGCACCCTCGGTACCGCCCGAGCCCTGCTCGCCGCGCATCGCTGCACCACCGTCAACGCTCTCAATGACCGCCGCGCCGCTAGCAGGTTCTTTGCCGATCGCACAGGCGCGCGATGCAGCAACGCGCTCGTCAACAGCACGACGCTTGCCAAGTCGCTCATCGATCTGCTCATCAATGGCCGCCAACGTCCCGGTGGCCAACGCATCACAGACGGACATGCCCTCGAACGCGTCGCGCCCGTAGTAGAGAGGTCCCGCGTAAATGCCGCGCAAGTGACCCTCCGCGTAGTGACGCGTGAGTGCCGCACCGCCAAGGAGTACCGGAATATTGATGCCGCGCTCGTTGAGTTCGCGCAGATTCTGTTCCATCACGCCCACGCTGCGCACCAGCAACCCGCTCATGCCCAGCGCATCGGCTTTGGTTCGCTCCACTGCTTCCAGCATGGCCGTCAGTGGCTGCTTGATGCCAATGTTGTGCACTTCAAATCCATTATTGGTGAGAATGATGTCAACTAAGTTCTTACCAATGTCATGGACATCACCAGAAACCGTCGCCAACACAATGCGCGCCTTGGCACGACCGGTGGCGCCAGCCTTCTCCATATGCGGCTGCAGTAGCGCCACTGCCTTTTTCATCACCGTGGCACTCTTCAGAACGAACGGCAACTGCATCTTGCCGGAACCAAAGAGATCACCAACCACCTTCATGCCCATGAGCAAATGGTCATTGATGATTTCCAGCGGCCCATACACCGCCAACGCGCGATCAAGCGCCGCCTCAATACCCTTATCTTCGCCATCAATGATGTGTTGCTGCAGCGCCTCTTCAATCGGAAGATCGGCGAGCGTCTTTCGAACCTCGACCGTTTCGGCACCATCGGGGAACAGCCCAATGAAGTACAGCAGCGGATCAAAGTCTTCCGGCATGCCTTCCGGACGCTCCGCACCGCGACGATCGAAGATCAACCACTGCGCAGCATCCCACTGTTCCTTGGGAATGCGATTCTCTGGAAGGATCTTGCTCGGATGCACAATCGCCGCAGTCAGCCCACGCGCGCGCGATTCATGTAAAAACGCACTGTTCAATACTGCTCGCGCGGAGGGCTTGAGTCCGAAGGAAATGTTGGACAATCCAAGCAGAATTTGACATTCTGGGAATCGTTCAGAAATCCGCTTGATGCCCTCCAACGTCTCAAGACCCAAGCGACGATCTTCGTCATTGCCGGTAGCAATGGTGAATGTCAGCGGATCAAAGAACAAGTCGTGCGCATCTAAGCCCCACTTACGGGTGTACAGATCATGGATGCGCGCCGCAATCTCTATCTTGCGGTCCGCGGTCTTCGCCATACCAGCCTGCGGATCTTCGTCAATAGTGAGCGCCACGCATGCTGCGCCATAGCGCTTGAGCAACGGGCAAATTTCATCGATGCGCTTCTCGCCGTCTTCCAAGTTGATGCTGTTCACAATGCAGCGTCCACCAGCCCGCTTCAGTGCCGCTTCAATGACATCTGCTTGGGTGCTATCCACCATCAGCGGCGCATTCACATGTTGCACGTAACGGCTCGCCACCTCAGCCATGTCTTGCACTCCATCGCGTCCAACAAAGTCAACGCATACGTCCAAGAGATGACTGCCGTCGCGCATCTCCTCTTTGGCCATGCTGACCAGACCATCCCAGTCATTGGCGTCCAACAGCGTCTTGAACTTCTTGCTTCCATTGGCATTGGTGCGCTCTGCAATGATCAGGAAACTATTGTCTTGGCGGAACTCGGTGAACCCGTAAAGGCTTGAGCACCCGGGCGTGCGCACCGCTGCGCGCGTGATCGGCGTCCGCGTACCAACAACTTCGCGTAGCGCGCTGATGTGCTCATTAGTGGTGCCGCAGCATCCACCAACAACTCCGGCTCCAAATTCTTCAATGAATCGGCGCATCGCTATAGCAAATCCATCAGGGCGCAAAGGGTATTCCGTGCGTCCATCCACCAGAATCGGCAGGCCAGCATTGGGGATCACGCTGAACGGCCGATTCCAATGCTGGGCTAAATACGCAATGTGCTCGGTCATCTCGGTTGGACCGGTAGCGCAATTCAAACCAAGACTTGCAATTGGAAACGGACGCAGAGCATTCACTACTGCAGCCATGTCAGAGCCAAGCAACATGGTGCCAGTGGTCTCCATGGTGACACTGGCAAGCACCGGAATGTCCTCATGCGTCTTTCCAACGGCGCCGATGGCATCAAGGCACGCACTGATGGCGCACTTCACTTGCAACAGATCTTGACTGGTCTCCACGATCAAGCAGTCTGCGCCACCATCAATGAGTCCGCGCGCCTGCTCGCGATATGAATCGAGCATCAACTCCCAAGAAACTTGTCCAAGGGTGATGAGCTTCGTACCAGGACCCATCGATCCCGCAACAAAGCGTGGTCGGTCCCGCGTACTGAACTTGTTGGCGGCTGCGCGCGCAACCTGCGCTGCACGCACATTCAGGTCGTACACCCAACTGACCATTTCTTCGTCAAAGTCAGCCGCAACCAATTTGTTGGAACCGAACGAATCCGTTTCCACAACGTCTGCACCTGCTGCCAAGAAACCCTCATGGATGCGCTGAATCAAATCGGGGCGACTGCGCACCAAGATGTCCGTGCAATTCTCACGGCCGAGGTAATCCTCCGCAGCACAATCAGCGCACGAGTGAATGCTTGTCCCCATCGCACCGTCAAACACCACGATGCCACGATCTAACGCCGACTGGAAGCTGCTAGCCATAAGTAGTTGAACCGTACTTCAATACCCGTCCTTATTCAACCGTTCATCCGGATATACGGATGGATGGCATATATCGCGATTTAAAGATATGTATTATTGGACAGTTAGCACACGCACCAGACTAATCGCCGTGCGCCGCCCGTTCGTACCCTTGTCATTCCATGACTCCCTGCGTTCCGTCGCTTGCCATCTTCGTCGCAGCACTGTCCATGGCGCATTGCGCGCCTGGTGACCGTGCCCCCACTGCCTCCGCGACAGCTTCGAGCAGCGCAACGGACGCCGCGACATCGAACCCTGCCCCATCAAACGCAGCGACATCGAACGCGGCGACATCGAACGCCGCGCTGTCACCCTCCGCCGCCATCAACGCCGCGACCTTTGACGCCGTGTGGACCACCGTTCGCGATTCACACTGGGACGCCACGCTTGGTGGAGTTGACTGGAACGCGGTGCGCGCTGAGTTGCTACCGAAGGCCACCGCAGCAGAATCCAACGAGGCATTGCGGGCCGTACTCACGGATGCGCTGAGTCGTTTGCAGCAAAGTCACTTTGCCATCATTCCCAGTGAGTTCGCCAATACCGAAGAGTCCGAACTTGAAGCACCACGCGCGGACGACGCATCCAACGCGCAACCCGCTACAGTCGCAAAGCAGCCAAGTCCTGCCGTAAAAGAGGGCCAGTCCGGCGCGGAACTTGCATTCATGCCACGCAAAGGCGCCGCCGGCACGTGGGACGCGATTGTGGTGGCGGTCGAGCCCGGGTCTCCGGCAGAGCGCGCTGGCGTCACCGCCGGCATGCGCGTTACCAAGATTGCCAACGGCACGATCGACACCATTGCGGCGGTCGGTGACCACCTGCCGCCCGGCGACGGCTTGGAGCGCTACGAACGCGCGCAGATGGCGCACATTGCCACCACTGGCGATCCTGGCACCACGCGTTCCTGGCAGCTGGAGACCGTCGACGGCTCCACACTCACCGCCGATGTCACCTACGAACGTGACTCGCGTCCGCACACCAAATTCGGATCGCTTCCCGCGCTACCAACCGAACTCACGTGGCGTCACCTTGATGAAACTGAACGGCAGCGTTGGGGTGCCACGGACCATGATATCGGCCTGATTCGCTTCAATATCTGGCTCATTCCCGTAGCGCGACCGTTTGACATCGCCATGGACACACTCCGTTCCGCCGACGGCATCATCATTGATTTACGCGGCAATCCGGGCGGCATCGGTGCCATGGCCATGGGTATCGCCGGTCACTTCACTGCAGAGGCTCGCGAGCTTGGCGAAATGAAGACGCGCGACGTCACGCTGCAATTCAAGACCAATCCACGAACCGTGAGTACTACCGGCGTTTCCGTCACTCCGTACGCCGGTCCAGTAGCGATTCTGGTCGATGACTCCACCGCGAGTACCAGCGAGATCTTTGCCGGAGGAATGCAATTCCTCAAGCGCGCGAAAGTTTTCGGAACGCGCACCGCCGGCGCCGCGCTCCCAGCAATCACCATGACGCTTCCCAATAGCGACGTCTTTCTGCACGCGATCGCCGACTACCGCCTCCCAGATGGCTCCGCACTGGAGGCATCCGGCGTAGTACCCGACAACGCACGTCCGTACACGCGTGCTGATTACGCAGCACTTGGTGACCCCGCCATGGCAGAAGCCGTGCGCTGGATTGCCACCCAGCGCAGCAACGAACACTGAACACGCATAGCGCAACTGCTTCCACTTCTACTTCTACTGCAACTTCAACACCAAACTTCCACTCACACGCCGCACTTTCACTCCTCCACTTCTGCGACACATCAACGTTTCCAATCGCACTTGCATTTCCACACAACACTTCTCCCTCGCTTCGGACCAATCATGAAACACCGCAACATCCTCTCATTCATCCCCGTCGCCCTCGCTTGCACCACCATCGCCCTCGCGCAATCCGCGCAAGCGCCAGCACAGCCTGCAAAGAGCCCGGCTGCAGCACCTGCTACACCCGCTGCACCAATTGCTCCACCTGCCACCCCGCCCGCAGCTCTCGCCGCTGTGCCTGCGCCTGCCGGGCTCCCAAAGTTCCCCGCTGTGGTCTTTGAAGGCGCCAAGCCATCCGCGCAAGAACTGCTGACGCGCCACATCACCGCCACCGGTGGTGAGAAGGCGTGGGAATCCAAGACCATGATGAGTTCCAAAGGCTCCATTGAAATTCCTGCCGCCGGACTCAAGGGCGCCATGGATATGCAAGCGATGGCTCCGGACAGCATTGCCATCGTCATGGACATTCCAGGAATGGGCCAGTCGCGCAGCGGCTTCAACGGCACCGTTGGTTGGACGATCGATCCGATGCGCGGGCCGTCACTGATGGACGCCAAGCAGATTGCAGACCTCAAGCGCGATGGCAACTTCCGCCGCGATCTGGACCTGATGCGCAAGCCAGGCAACTCCGAAGTGCTTGGGCTCGTTGAGTTCGAAACGCGCCCGTGCTGGCAGGTGAAGATTGCCACAGCCACGCCAGACGCCACCCCCACCAACAACTTCTACGACAAAGAAACCGGTCTCATGGCCGGCATGACCATGATGGCCGCAACACCCATGGGCAGCATTCCGGTGACGCTGTTGACCAGTGAATACAAGGACTTTGCCGACGTCAAGTTGCCAGTCCGCACCACCACCAAAGTCATGGGGCAGATGCAAGTGATGACCATCGAATCCGTCACTTGGGAAGGCGTTCCTGCCACAGCATTTGAACTGCCACCGGAAATTGCTGCAATGAAGAACGCGGCTCCGGCACCAGCAGCGCCCGCGGCTCCCGCAACTCCCGCAGCTCCCGCAGCCAAGTAACTACCCCACGCTGCACTCCATGAACACTTCCGCTGTCAGTCTCCGCGCCGTTTGGAAGCGCTTTGGCAAGACCGAGGCCGTTCGCGGCATCGACCTTGACGTACCCGATGGGTCCCTCACCGGATTCATTGGTCCAAACGGCGCGGGCAAGAGCACCACCATCCGGATGATCATGTCGATCATCTATCCCGATGAGGGCTCGGTGCAAGTGTTGGGCGCGGACGCCATCAGTGCCAAGGATCGGATCGGCTACCTGCCGGAAGAACGCGGACTCTATCGACGCATGCGCGTGATGGAATTTCTGAAATTCATGGCCACCCTCAAGGGTATGCCCGCTGCTGGCTTAGACGGACGCGTCAACGCCTGGCTGGAACGCGTGCAATTGACCGACGCCAGCAAGAAGCGCTGCCAAGAATTGTCCAAGGGACAACAACAGAAAGTGCAGTTCATCGCCAGCGTCATTCATGATCCCGAACTGATCATTCTTGACGAACCGTTCAGCGGATTGGATCCAGTCAACGCGCGCCTCATCAATCGCCTGATCCGCGACTTGCATGATGCCGGACGCACCATCATCTTCTCTACGCATGTCATGCATCAGGCCGAGCAGCTCTGCGATCGCATCGTCTTGATCAACCGCGGCGAGAAGATCCTGGACGCGTCGATGACCGAGATTCACGCGCGATTTGATCCGCGCACCGTGCAAGTGGAACCGTCCTCGCATGACCCAGCGGACGCATCCCGCCTTGGCGCGCTGCCAGGCGTGGAGCGCGCACAATGGAATCCTGAACGCCACGCCGCCGAATTGACCATCGCGCGCGACGTTGATCCGCAAAGTGTGATGCGTGCGGCCATCGCACTGATGCCAGTACGTACGGTTGAATTGCGCAAGACAACACTTGATGATGTCTTCGTTGAACTTGTTGGCGAGGCAATGCCCTCGAGTGAGGAATCCGGCAATGGCTGAACGAATGCACGCCAGTTCAATGCGCAGAATCTGGACGATCGCGTTTCGCGAATTCCGTCACACCGTCATCACCAAGGGATTCATCTTTGGCGCGCTGGTGATGCCGGTAGTGATGTTTGCTGGCATTGCTGCCATCGGACTACTGATCGGAATGCAAGTGACCCCCGTGGCGGGCACCCTGGTAGTGATCGATGAAAGTGGCACGGTTGCTGGATTCACGGCCGAAGAACTCACCCCTGAGCAAGTGGCCAAAGATATGCAGGACACGCTCAAGCGAAACTCTGCACTCAAGAATTGGCCCGGCGGTGATGTTGCGCAACAAGCAACCGCCAACCTTCCATCGATCGATGTCAAGGTGGAATCCGTGCAAGACGTCACTCGCGTGGATGAACTGCGCGCCAAGGTGCAAGACGGATCGCTCCTTGGCCTTGCCATCGTGCCGCCCGAGCTCCTCAACGCCAATGCCAAGGATGCCGAAGGCAACGACCTCACCTACACGCTCATCGTGCCCACGCGGAGCGCACCGCGGCTCACTGGCATATTGGAGAAATCCATCGCCAAGGGGATTGTCAAAGCGCGTGTGCAGCGGGT
>JBILYM010000302.1:0-3082 GCA_044377725.1 Phycisphaerales bacterium | reverse complement strand
GGTGATCCTTCGCGAGACCGCCAACGCAATGAGGTCATGATGCCAGCAGATCCATAAGTCGAGCAACACGTTCGGCAGCGCCACGACGCGAAAGGACTCCGCAGCCCCCTCGCCAAAAAAGACCGATCCCGCGAGCCGCCTACGCGACCCGCGGGATCGGATGTCACATCACACCAACGTCGGCATCAGGCGCGACGGCGGCTGCGGATCGCCAGCGCGAGACCCGCGATAGCGGCCACGCCCGGGGCGGGGACCAAGATCGCAGTGCCGAGCGAGCCGATGTTGCCCAACGCATCCGCGGACCTCGGCATCCTCCTCAACGCTTGGGGGTCTTGCCCGGCTGGGACGACGGGATGTGCGGGCGACATCAATGATGACGGCAGAGTCGATGGCGCAGACCTCGGCGAACTGCTCAACGGTTGGGGCTCCTGCCCTCTCTGAACAACTCACGCACAACCATCCAACCCGGCAAAGCGCACGCTTCGCCGGGTTGTGTTTCAATCGCGCCCCACTCACGCCTCCGCATCATTCATCGACGCATTTCACCCCCGCGCTTCTTGCGGCCAAACGCGTTGCAAAATCTGACGCGATATAGAGCCGTGATTCCGGGATGCGCCCCGGCGCGCACTTACCTTCCGTCTGTACATCGTGACACGCAAGGAGCAACCGCGGCAAACCCGCACGGAGGCGATCCCATGTCGCAACATCCTGATTCCATTGACGCACGCGCAATTGCGCGCGTGCTCGGAGATCCTTCGCACCCCATGCATGTGTTGGCGCGGGGGAAACTCCTTCGGGCGACGGACGGGGCCGGAAACCCTGGATTCCCCATAAATGTTGGGCAGATTGCACAGATCGTGGCAGCAAAGGGTTGACTTGACCTCTATCTAGGAGTAGATGTATGGACAATGCCACGCGGCCCATCCGTTTCCCGGTCGAGTTGGATGATGCGCTGGTGCACATCCGGCTTCTGGCCCACCAGAGACATGGCTTCTTGGTCGACCGACGCAGCACGCGCCGTGCCATGCGCAAGGTCGCGGCCACCCAAGACATGGTGTGGGAACTACTCGTCCAGTTGTCGCCTATCGACTTTCACGACGGGCCACTTCCAGATCACCACTGTCCGGACCGCGAGGTCTGGATCTTCTGCCCCACACTCAATGGCAGGCGCATGTACTTGAAGATCGCCTTCCGACGCGTGCAGGAGAGTTCAGAGTCCGCGCTCGTGATTTGGTCCTTTCATCAACCTCGATTCCCAATGCGTTGACCACCCGCATGAACACCACTCAACATTCCCAGCGCACTCTGTTCTGCCCGATCTGCTCTGTCATGCGGGACGCCACGTTCGTTGAATACGACGAGCATTGCGAGATCCACGGTATCAAACTGCCATACCACGTCACCGCCTACCAATGCGTGACGTGCGGTGAAGAATTGGCCGACCCCGCCGACCCAGACCTGATGCGCCCGGTCTACGACGCGTACCGCACCGCGTCGGGCACGCTGCATCCTCAGGAAGTGAAAGCAATCCGCGAACGCGCGGGGCTCAGCCAAGTGGCGTTCGCGACGCTTCTCGGTATGAGCCCAGCCACCATCAACCGCTACGAAATGGGCTCGCCGATCGCAATTAAGGAAGACAACCTGATCCGCATGACCGGCATCCCAAGTGCCCTGCGCATGCTGATGCAACAGCGCGGTCACCTGCTGAAACCAGGTCAGCGGCCGGGGAGGTAACAGGACGGCTCGAGCAGCGCAATGCGCAACATGAATACACTCCAGCACTCTCAGCACACGGGGACACCATGAAACACATATCAAAGCGATCCGATCTGCGCGTGCTTGGACTGTCCATCGCCGCCCTGCTCCCGCTGACAATCGCAACTGCCACCGCAACCGCCCTCGGGGCGTGGACTACCGCTGCAATGACATCCATCAAGTTCTACAAAGGTGCCGGCTCAAGTACGGTGCTCTTCAACAGCAACGGTCGCAACTTCTATGAAGGCGCGGGCTCAAGCAAAGTACTACTCAACGTGAGCGGCACCAAGGCCTACGAGGGCGCGGGTAGCTCCAAGGCGCTGTTCACCGTGTCAGGCACAAAGGTGTACCGCGCCGCAGGCACATCGGAGTGCTTGTGGAACATCACCAGCGGCAAGGTGTACGAAGGCGCTGGTTCCTCCAAGGCGCTGTTCAACGTCTCCGGCACCAAGCTGTACCGCGGCGCTGGCACATCGGAAGTGGTGTGCAACTGGTCCGGCGGAAGCCTGGAAACCAGCGAGATTGCGGCGATGGTTTGGTTGATTGAAGCACCGTGACAACGTAGTCCGTGAACGGCTCCGCGGGGTCTATGCGGAAGATGCTGGCATGTTGATCGCCATTGGCCAGACAGTCGCAACTGAGTTTGCAACTCTTGCCGCTGCCAACAAAGAGAAACGTCCACGCGTCTCGAACGTCAAGTAATCTGCTAGCCATGCCCGTCAATACCAAGACCGCCGCACGTCGTCACCTGTTCTTCAAGTGCTTGGGATGCCTGCGCGGTGAATTGGCCCGGATCGAGGCCGCACACCGCGCCGGAACCCTGACCACCACCGGCAACTGGACGCCTGGCCAGAACCTTGACCACTGCGCGGTGCCTCTTGAAGAGGGCCTGGACGGTTCGACCAAGAAGGTGCCGTTCGTGGTGCGGATGTTTGCAAAGCTCATCAAGCCGATGCTTCTGAAAGCAAAGCCTGACGCAATGAGGCCGGGATTCAACGTCGGCAAGTCCAACCCGGAGCTCATGCCCAGCCCAAGCGTCACCTTTGACCAAGGCATGGGTCGCATCCGCCGCGCACTTGCACGGATCGAAGCCGGCGAGCGCATGACCAAGCCCAGCCCGTGGCTCGGCGCGATGACGCATGATGAATGGGTGCGGCTCAACCTCAACCACACGGCCATGCACTTTGGATTCTTGACGTATCCGGGTGCGGCACCCATTTAGAATGGGGGAATGAGATCGATCTACACGGCTGCCGCGGCACTCCTGTTCGCAACACACGCACTGTTCGCACAGACGGTCGCAACAGCGCCCACTACCCCACCTGCG
>JBILYM010000301.1:0-3086 GCA_044377725.1 Phycisphaerales bacterium | reverse complement strand
TGGAGCTACCCGCGCCCTCGTAGCCCTTGTTGCCGCTCACGTTGAGTAGTGCTTTGCTTGAGCCCGCGCCTTCATAGAAGTTGCGACCGTTGCTGTTGAAGAGCACCGTGCTTGAGCCGGCACCTTTGTAGAACTTGATGGATGTCATTGCAGCGGTAGTCCACGCCCCGAGGGCGGTTGCGGTGGCAGTTGCGATCGTCAGCGGGAGCAGGGCGGCAACGGCCAGTCCAAGCACGCGCAGATCGGATCGCTTTGAGATGTGTTTCATGGTGTCCCCGTGTGCTAAGAGTGTTGGAGTGTATTCATGCGGCGCATTGCGCCTGAGCCATCCTGCCCAACCTGCCACTTAACCGCAATTTGACCGTTCGTGAGTCCTCCCTGAATGGGAATCACATGATCATTGCGGAGCATCCCCAACTCAATCGGAATGGTTCTGACCTCCTTGTGACTGGACAACCCTATGCGCTCGCACTACGCCTCGCTCCTCGCCGCTTCGCTCTGTGCCGCAACCTTCGCGGGTACGCCGTTCATCTCGCTGCAGTTCCTCGGTCGCTCGACCCCCGGTGGGTACGACGTCTCGGCCGCGGAGATTGCCGCGTACGACCCCGCCACCTCCCGCGCCTTTGTGGTCAACGCGCTCACCGCATCGGTTGAGATCATGGACCTCTCGATCCCCGCGGCGCCGATGCGCGTCGGCTCCATTCCGATGATGCCGTACGGCGCGCAGCTGCAAAGCTTGGCCGTGCGCAACGGACTCGTCGCGGCTGCCGTTTCGGCCACAACCAACACTGACCCTGGCAAGATCGTCTTCTACACCACCACCGGTACTTTCGTAGCCGTGGTCACGGTCGGCGCGGGTCCGGACATGGTCTGCTTCACGCCGGACGGAACCAAGGTCATGACCGCCAATGAGGGCGAGCCAGACGCCAACTACGTTGTTGACCCGGAGGGATCGATCAGCATCATCGACGTGACGGGCCGGATCTCGCAGGCGAGCGTCACAACCATTGGTTTCAACGGCTTGCCCGCCGGCGTGATCGACCCAGCGATCCGTGCGTTCGGCCCGAATTCGCCAACCATCGGGCAGGACCTTGAGCCGGAGTACATCGCTGTCTCCGCGGATTCCTCCACCGCTTGGGCCACACTGCAGGAACACAGCGCGGTGGCGGTTGTTGACATCGCTACGCGCACCATCGTCGCCGTGCGTCCTCTTGGCTACAAGCCCCATGGCTTCGGCACTGCGGCCTTGACCACCGCCACGTTCACTGCACCGCCCGTGGTCGGCACCACCGCCGCGGGACAGGACATCCTGCTCGGCGGCTTCAGTGGCCTGTGGATCGATTCCGTTGATGCAACCACCGGCGTGATCACGTTCCTTGCGCACCCGGACCGCGGCCCCAACTGCGAGCCTCTGAATCTGGACGGCGATGCGGCGCTCGAGCGTCCGTTCGTGCTGCCCGCTTACCAGCCGCGCATCTGCACGTTCACCTACAACCCGGCGACCAACGCACTTGCGCTCACCGGGCAACTTCTGCTCCGCAAGCCTGACGGCTCCCCGCTCACCGGCCTTCCGAACGTGCTCGGTCAGTCCCCCGGTTTGGCGAACACCGATGAGGATCCCTGCGACCTGTTTGGCAACCCACTCGCGCTCGATCCGCTGGGCGCCGACCTGGAAGGTTTGGTGCGCACCGCCGACGGCTCGTTCTGGATGTGCGACGAGTACCGACCCTCGCTGTACCGGTTCGATGCGACCGGTCTCATGGTCGACCGCTTCGTACCGATCGGTGCCAACAGCTACGGCGTGACGCTGGGGACCGAGGCGTTCCCTGCGGTGTATGCGCAGCGCCGCGATAACCGCGGGTTTGAGGCGATTGCGGTGTGGGATGACCAGCTGTTCTGCTTTGTGCAGAGCCCGCTCGACAACCCGGACGTGGCGAACGATGCGAACTCGAAGGCCTCGCGGCTGGTGCGGATCGCCAAGTTCAATCCCGTCACCCGCAGCGTCGTTGCTGAGTACGCGTACATCTTGGAGGGCGGCGCCAGCGACAAGCTTGGTGACGCTTGTGCCTCTGGCCCCGGGCGTTTCCTGGTGGTCGAGCGCGACAGCGCCGTCGGTGCGTCCAGCCAGAAGCGCATCTACGAGATCGACCTTGCCGGTGCCACCGACCTCTCAACGCTCTCTGCGTCGATCGCTGGTCCCGGCGGAACGCTTGAACGTATGACCCCGGCTCAGCTTGCGGTTGCTGGCATCGTGCCGGTCCGCAAGACGCTGAAGGTTGACCTTGCCGCCGTGGGCTACGCTGCGGTCGGCGACAAGGTGGAGGGTCTGGCAATGCGAGACCCGTCCACGATCTTCGTCATCAACGACAACGATTTCCAGGTGCAGGGCACGTTCGACCGTACCACCGGCCTCTTGACTTCGAATCCGTCGCCTGCGTCGACGGTGCTCGGGATGATCACCTTCTCCGGCAACGGGCTTGATCCCAGCGACCAAGACAGTGCGAATGCCATTCGTGGATGGCCGGTTGACGGCGCCTACATGCCGGATGCGATCGCCGCGTTCCGGTCTGGCGGACAGGATTACTACGTGACCGCCAACGAGGGCGACGCGCGCGAGTGGGGCAGTTTCGTCGACGGCACCACGGTGGCTGCGGTCACGCTTGATAAACACGTGTTCCCCGGACGCAACTGGCTGCGCGGCAATGCGCGGTTGGGCCGCCTGCAGATCCGTAAGGACCTGGGTGACCTTGACGGCGACGGCGATTTCGACCGCATCGTGTCCTACGGTGGCCGTGGCATCACCATTTGGGCCGCGGACGGCAGTCGGGTGTGGGACTCCGGTGATCTGCTTGAGCAGGTCACGGCATCCTTGTATCCCCTCTACTTCAACGCAAGCCACACCAACAACACGCGCGATAATCGCAGCCGATCAAAGGGTCCTGAGCCCGAAGGCGTGACTGTCGGCGTCGTCGCGGGGCGCCAGTTTGTCTTCGGCGTCGCGGAGCGGATCGGCGGTCTGTTCGCCATCTGCGTAGACAACCCTGCATCGCCGAGCTTTGAGGGCTACGTGAACAGTCGCATCTTCA
>JBILYM010000300.1:0-3087 GCA_044377725.1 Phycisphaerales bacterium | reverse complement strand
GTTGATGCCAAGACCGTCAATGAACGGATTGTTTCCAAACTGAGAGAGGGCTCTTGATGAATGATGAATCTCCTGCCGCGCGCGCCACACTTGGAACAACGGTTGTCTCTGCCGAAGCAATCGCCGCGCGTATTCCTGCGCTCGCGCGCGAGATCGTCGCGTGGATGGGCGAAGGCGACGACGATGTGGTCATCGTTCCAGTGATGACCGGCGCGTTCATCTTTGCTGCCGATTTAGTGCGACATATGCCGGTGCGCATGCGCATCACGCTTGCCACGGTTTCCAGTTACCCAGGTGATGCCACCACCAGTCAGGGCGTTCGGCCGCTTGGTGAACTGCCCGCCAAACTGCAGGGCCGCCGCGTCTTGGTGATTGATGATGTGCTGGACTCTGGCCGCACGTTGAACTTCCTGCGCGAGCAGTTTGAGGCTCAACATCCAGCACGATTCGCCACCGCAGTGCTTCTCCGCAAGACCATTCCAAGCGCCATGGCTACCAAGTGCGAATTCGTTGGCTTTGATGTTCCCGATGAATTCGTAGTTGGTTACGGCCTCGACTTTGATGGCTGCTTCCGCAACCTCCCCGAGGTGCGCATCCTTCATCCAGCCGCGAGCGCGCCGTGACATCGGAGCGCACGTCGTTTGCGGCCACTGCGCTCGACGAGGCTGGTATCCCGCTCTTTGCGGCGTCCATGCTGGAGCCAAGCGAGATCATCGTTGGCGTGTGGCGCCCAAGTGTGGCGTGGATTGCGCTGCGCTCCGCCCGCGGCGTATCGGTGTTAACCGTCATCACGTTGCTCGCTGCGGCATCGGCCGGATGGGCGCAGCACTCATGGGAGTGGCTGGTGCTTCAGGCCGGGGCAGTACTCATCTGTGCTCGTATCGGCGCTGCGGGCGCGGATTGGGCCAGTCGCGTCTATGTACTGACCGACCGTCGTGTGTTACGTCGGCGCGGCGTCTTGGCGCCCACCGTGTATTCCGCAAACTTGAACGCCCTGCAACGCGTAGAACTGCTGCAAACGCGCATCGACCGCGTCCTCCGGTCTGGCACCATTACCTTTAGTTCGCGACATGATGGGCACTATGACGCCGCGTGGGTGATGGTTTCCAACGCAGCACAGGTACTCGCGCTCGTTGAAGAAACGCGCCGCCGCTATCGCCGCTGAGTATCGCCCCGATTGAATGACTCACTGATTCCACTGTGCGCCCGTGCGCGGATTTGGCAGCGATGCCGCAAGTTTTTCAAGCAGTTCTCGCGCCGCCGGATCGAGTTCTTTTGGTGCTTCAATCTGAATCACCGCATGGAAATCGCCAGGGTTCCCCTTGGCGGGCTGAATACCTTTGCCTTTCACCCGTAGGTGCTGGCCGCTCTTCACGCCCGCAGGAACTTTGAGTTGCACACTGCCAGTAATCAGTGGCACACGCACGGTGGTACCCAGCGCTGCTTCGGCAATCGTCACTGGTACATCCATCAAGATGTCGTCGCCTTCACGGCGGAACCATGGGTGCGGCGAAACATGAATGGTGATGATCAAGTCGCCACGTGGCCCGCCCGCCGCGCTCACTCCGCCTTTGCCCCGGACAGCCAGTTTCGCTCCGCTGGCAATGCCCGCGGGAATGCGCACTTCGATCGACTCGCCTTCAAGCCGGAACGACCGCGTTCCACCCAGCACTGCCGTGGTGAAGTCGATGGTCTCCGAAGCGGGCGCGTTTCTGCCTGGCTGCGGCGCTTCGTCTTCTTCGTCGCCTTCGAATCCGCCGAAGCCACGTCCGCGCGCACTGCGTGGTCCGCCGCGCCCAAACATCGACCCAAAGACATCTTCGAAAGTGGATGGATCAACGTTCTGCCATGACTGACCGCCACCGCCGCCAGCGCCGCCACCAAATGGCCCAGCGCCACCAAACGGATCACCACCCGCACCGCCGCGTGCGCCGCCGCCGGCGCCGGTGGGACCACTCTTCACACCAGCAATGCCAAACTGGTCATACATCTTGCGCCTTTCTGGATCCGCAAGAATGTCATACGCCTCTTGGATTTCCTTGAAGCGCGCGTCAGCGCCCGGTTCCTTGTTGACGTCTGGATGAAACTTGCGCACCAGCCCGCGATGGGCCTTCTTCAGGTCATCCGCGCTCGCGGTCTTTGAAACGCCAAGGAGCTTGTAGAGATCACTTTCCATTGCGGGGCAGCGGAGTATATGGCCCGTAGTTGGCAGTCCTCGCATCCAGTACGGCGTACGATTCCCCGTTCGATGGACTCCTGCACCCCACGAACCACCGATCGCCCCGTTTCGATTGCGCTTCCGGTACTTCCTTCGGCCAGCTCGCCGCACCGAACATCGTTCGGATCACGCCGGGGTTGGGTGCGCGCCGCAGTCCTCGCTGGCGTGTGGCTCTTCATGATTGGGCACCTGGTGCAGTGGCTTGCGCTTGGCACCACGTTGGCGCCCATTGAGCCGAGTGAATCGATGCAGACCGTGAAAGATGGCATCATCACGGTGGGAGCGATCTTCTTTGGTGTTGCGCTGCTTTCCACCGCGCTACTGGGACGATGGTTCTGCGGTTGGGGCTGCCACTGGGTAGCCATTCAGGACGCAACAGCGTGGGCGCTGGCCCGCGCCGGAATTCGTCCCAAGCCATTTCGATCACGCCTGTTGGTGTGGTTGCCGCTCAGCCTGGCGCTCTACATGTTTGTGTGGCCGCTGTTCTATCGATTTGCTGTTGCGCCGTGGATTCAGCCCGACTTGCGTTGGCCTGGTTTCACCACGCAGGTGATGACGCAGGATTTCTGGGCAACTTTCCCGGGCCTTGCCATGGGCATTCCTTTTGTATTTGTCTCGGGCATCTTGGTGGTGTGGCTCCTTGGCTCCAAGGGGTACTGCACCTATGGGTGTCCGTACGGCGGATTCTTTGCTCCTGTTGATGAACTCGCGCCCATGCGCATTGTGGTTGATCATGATCGCTGCCACTCATGCGGCGTGTGCACCGCGGTGTGCACCAGCAACGTTCGAGTGCATGAGGAAATCAAAGACTTTGGCATGGTGGTCGATGCCGGATGCATGAAGTGCATGGACTGCGTCAGCAGCTGCCC
>JBILYM010000062.1:0-9334 GCA_044377725.1 Phycisphaerales bacterium | reverse complement strand
TGGCATCGAAGGTGCAGCCACTTTCGGTATCAACGTGCCAGCCGTCATCGGCGTGTCGCAGGCGCGCAACGGGCGCGTGTTCGTGGAGGGTGATGGCGGGGTGTCCAAGCAGGGCGCGCACGGTTTCTGCTGGGCGCGTGGTGGCGGCGTCGCGGACAAAGATGGCGCCTTCTGGGTTGGTTGTATTGCTGAGCGATGTGCCCGCGACGCTGGTTGCTTCATCTGCGGCGATGAGGCGAAGCAGTTCAGTGGGCCATCCCCATTCGGCGATCGATTGTTCATAGCCCCATTCATCATCACTGTTGACGGGGTGGAGCAACCCGCACGGATTGAGCGGCGCGCCAACGCGTTCCATCACCGCGCGCGCGAGCATGAAAGCTTGTGCAACCACGCGTGTCTGCGGGCTTTGCCAACTCGCCAGATACGGAGCGAGTACGGCGCGTGGGGCGGCGGAGGCGCGGCCAGCAGCGCAACCGGCATCGATGACGGTCACGGCGATCCCACGTTCCGCGAGTGCGCGCGCGGCGGAGGCGCCCGCGAGGCCGGCGCCGACGACGATGGCGGTCGGCATCGCGGCGGATGGTTGGAGGGTGTCTGTCGCGGCTACTGGAAGCGGCATGGAGAACCACCGCGGGAGTTGGCGGAAGGCGCGTTTCTCGGGTGTGCGTCTCAGCGTGCCATGGAGCGGGGGATGTGCACAGCCGGCGTTGGCTGCGGACGCGGACGCGTGGGATGCATTGGCGGCGGGGAACTCAAATCCCAGTGATTTCAGTCGTTCGAGCACTGGTGGCGGTGCGAATCGTCCGGCGATGGTGGTGCCGATGCGTGCGTGCGCTGCCACCTGCGCAAGTGCTTCGACGGACCACATTTCGGGATTACGATCGGGAGTGAAGCCATCGAGTTGCCAAGCGTCAGCCAGGAAGTCAGTGACAGGCAGTAGTTCAAGAACGTCGCCATAGAGAAGTGTGAGGCGTACCCGTCCGCCATCGAAGGCACGACGATGGCTCCCGCGAATGCGTGGCGGAAGTGCGCGGAGGAGTTCGGAGAGGAGGTCGGGGAGGAGTCGCGCAGTGGATGTCGCGAGCGCGCGTTCGATGGTGGCGGCATCAAGTGGCGCGGATTCCACACTCACCCAATCGAGTTGCGCATCAGCGGGCGCATTGGCGCGGAAGTCTGCCCATGCGGAGAGGAACGCGAGACCGGTCCCAAATCCAAGTTCAGCGGTGAGATGGCGGCGTGTGGCGCGGAAGTTGCGGGTGGCGGCGAAGGCGTCCACGTCGGCGTCCCCGTCACGCGCAACAGTAGCAAGCGCTGGCGTGTAGCAATCGTCATGCGCGCGAGAGAACAACGCGCCGTTGCGCCAGTCAAGGTCGGGGATAGAAAGCAGCGCAGGCACCAGGGGATTGTCCCATGGTGCCTGCGCGGTGTGTTTGGTTGGGTAACAGCGCTCTGGGCCGTTGCCGATGCCGTCGCCGCCCTGCGCGACTACCCTCACCACAGCATCGTCGATCAAGCCCCAATGCCCTCCCGCCTCCGCAACACTCTCCGCCACGCGTTCGCCGTGGAGCCTCCAGGCCCGGCCGTGCCCTCGGCTGAAGAACGCGCCGCGCTCGATCCGCTCATCGCGGAGATTCGTCGGCGCGGTCTTGTCACGCCCGCTGTGTTCTTCCTTGAGAGCGTTGAGCCACTCAACAACGTTGGTGCGCAGGCGCTCCACTTTATGCAACCGTTCGCAACTGCGGTGCTCGACCCCGTGCGCTACGCAGTGCTCGTCAAGTACTTGGAGCGCCGTGGCAGCATCACGTGGGTGGCGCAGGAATTGCAGCGCTGACGCCGCAAGTAACCTGCACCGCTCATGACCGCCCCGCACGCTGCCTCGTCCACGCCGTTCTCGCCTTCCGGCAAGACTCCGCCCACGCCCGACCGTATCCAGGTCATCGTCGCCACGGATTGCGGGTCCACCACTACCAAGGCCATCTTGATCGAACTCGTCGACGGCCACTATCGCCAGACGCAGCGCGGTGAGGCGCCCACCACTGTGGAGGCGCCGTTCGCAGATGTCACGCTCGGTGTCACCAACTCGGTCACTGAACTGCAAGAACTCTCCGGCCGGCGCTTGATCGCCGATGATGGCACGGTCATTCGCCGCACATCACTCACCGATCCAAACGGTTGCGACGTGTACATCTCCACCTCTTCCGCTGGCGGCGGTTTGCAAATGATGGTGGCTGGCGTGGTGCGGCAAATGACCGCTGAAAGTGCGAAGCGCGCAGCACTCGGCGCCGGTGCGATCGTCATGGACACGATCGCTGCGAATGACAATCGCAAGCCGCACGAACAGATTCAGCGGATTCGCGAACTGCGCCCCGACATGGTGCTTCTCTCTGGTGGCACCGATGGCGGCGATCAGAAAAAGGTGGTGGAACTTGCGGAACTCATCGCGCCAGCCAAGCCGCGGCCGCGTTTCGGTGGTGAATACCAACTGCCAGTGATCTACGCAGGCAACAAAGATGCCGCTCCCGCCGTGGCCCACGTCTTCGGTGCAGGCTTTGATCTGAGCATCGTTCCCAACTTGCGCCCGACGCTGGAAGCAGAGAACCTTGGCCCCGCGCGTGACCGTATTCATGATGTGTTCCTTGAGCACGTCATGGCGCACGCACCTGGCTACGACAAACTGATTTCATGGGCCGATGCGCCCATCATGCCGACCCCCGGCGCCGTTGGCGACATCTTGCAAACCATCGCGCGCAAGCGGGGAATCAACGCGGTTGGCGTCGATATCGGCGGCGCAACTACTGACGTATTCAGCGTCTTTGACGGCGTGTTCAATCGCACCGTGAGCGCGAATCTCGGCATGAGTTACTCCATCAGCAACGTGTGCGCTGAAGCCACTATGCCGCGCATCATGCGTTGGGTGCACTTGCCAATGGACGAGCGCGAACTGCGCAACCGCGTCAAAAACAAGATGATTCGCCCGACCACCATTCCTCAATCACTTGAGGCACTGGTGTTTGAGCAAGCCGTGGCGCGCGAAGCATTGCGCTTGAGTTACGAACAACACAAGGCGTTCGCTACCACGCTCAAGGGCGTGCAACAACAGCGCACCGTTGGCGATGCGTTTAGCCAGCAAGCCGGCGGCGGGACGCTGGTGAACAACATGAAGCTTGACCTCTTGGTTGCATCAGGCGGCGTGCTCAGTCACGCGCCGCGCATGGAGCAGACCGCGCTCATGTTGATCGATAGTTTCGAGCCTGAAGGTTTCACGGAACTCGCCAAGGATTCCATCTTCATGATGCCGCATCTGGGGGTGCTTGCCAGCGTGCACCCCGATGCCGCGATGGAGGTCTTTGAGAAGGATTGCCTGATCTTCCTGGGCACCTGCGTTGCACCGCACGGCGAAGGAAAGCCTGGAAAGCAGTGTTTTTCGTGGACGCTCTCCGGGGCACGCAGCGCGCAAGGAACCATGGCGGTGGGCGAGATGCAGGTGCTTCCGCTTGCGCACCACGAATCCTGCGAGATGACGGTGAGCCCCGAGAAGGGCTTCGATATGGGCGCTGGCCCCGGCAAGCCAGTGACGCGCACCGTACGCGGTGGAACAGTTGGGTTAATTCTTGATGCGCGCGGTCGTGCGATCGCTGTGCCGAATGCAGAGAACGAACGGCGCGCCACGATTCAGAAGTGGCTGACCGCGCTGCGTGTGTATGAGTGATGAGCGGACATGGTTGATTAGAACGGACAAGCGGTTGATTAGTACAGCTAGATAGACACTCTTCGAGCAGACACATGGCCAAAGCATTCACACCTGGACTCACCGTCACTGCCCGCACCACGTACCGCGCGCGGCGCGTGTTGCCGATTACTGGTGACGTGATGGTGGCGCGCGGCGCACAGGTAAACGCTGACACCGTCGTCGCGCAGACATTCATGGAAGGCGATGCGTTTCCCATGCGTGCCGCCAATATCTTGAGTGCAAACCCCAAGGATTTGCCGGGATTAATGCTTAAGAAGCTTGGTGAAGCAGTCGCGAAGGACGAACCAATCGCACGCTCCAAAGGGATCTTTGGAATGATGAAGACGGAAGTCAAGTCCGCCGCCGACGGTGTGCTTGAAAGTATTTCTGATGCCACCGGCATGGTGATCATCCGTGGGCCGCAACATCCCGTCGCAGTGCACGCCTATGTGGCCGGCGAAGTGATTGAGGTGATCGCTGGCGAGGGCGTGGTGATCGAGAACGCCGTGGCGCTCATCCAAGGAATCTTCGGAGTCGCTGGTGAAACGCACGGGCCGATCGCGATGGCGAACACCGCCGCAAACGACATACTTGACGAAGCGCACATCACGGCCACCATGAAGGGCTGCGTAGTGATCGGCGGCGCGCGAATGACAGCCGCTGCAATCAAGAAGGCAAAGACCGTTGGCGCGGCGGCCATCGTTTCGGGTGGCATTGATGATCAAGATCTGCGCGACTTCTTGGGTCACGACATCGGCGTGGCAGTCACTGGTAGCGAAC
This sequence comes from Phycisphaerales bacterium, assembly GCA_044377725.1. Taxonomy (GTDB): domain Bacteria; phylum Planctomycetota; class Phycisphaerae; order Phycisphaerales; family SM1A02; genus UBA966. Next base: position 4,824 of record JBILYM010000062.1, on the reverse strand, counting down.
GCACCGGAATCACACTCATCATCACTGAAGGCTTTGGTGATGTTGCCATGGCGGCACGAACCTTCAAGTTGCTGGCTTCTCATGCCGGACGCGTCGCAAGCGTGAACGGCGCCACGCAGATTCGCGCGGGCGTTATGCGACCGGAGATTGTGATTCCACTCGACGCCGCGCACCACGGTTCGGGTGGCGGTCCAGCCGCCGCTGCGGGCGGCGCCGTCGCTGGAATGCTTGAAATAGGCACTTCTGTGCGTGTCATCCGCGATCCGTACTTCGGCGTACTTGGCACAGTGGCCGCGCTTCCGGAACAGCCGGCGGTGCTCGGATCCGGCAGCCGAGCGCGCGTACTTGAAGTGGCGACGGTCGACGGATCGCGCATCACTGTGCCGCGTGCCAATGTTGAAGTGATCGACGGCTGAGTACTCGCCACGAAATTGCCGGGCGGTGGTACCCACGGCTGAGTTCATCTTTGGTACACCCCGTGCATGTCAGTGGCCACCATCCTCCTTCTGGCGCAGGAAGCCGGCGCGGAGAGTTCCACAGCAGTGAATTGGTTCATGCCCGGTAAGGGCGTGCTGGTCGTTGCGTTAGTGGTTGTAGTGGTGGCAGTACTCGGCTCCATCTTGTGGGCGCGCGCGGGTCACTCGATTGTTGTTCGCAAAATCGCCGGTCTTGATGCGGTTGATGAAGCCGTTGGTCGTGCCACTGAAATGGGCCGACCGATCCTGTTCGTCCCCGGTATTCAGGACATGGACAACATCCAGACGGTGGCTGGCATCACCATCTTGAGTAAGGTTGCCAAGACTGCCGCCGAGTACGACGCCGACATTGAAGTACCAAACACCCGCTCCCTGGTGATGACCAGCGCGCGCGAGGCGGTGCACGCGGCGTACCTCTCCGCGGGTCGCACTGATTCATACAACCCCGACCGTATCTATTACGTGAGTGACGAGCAGTTTGCGTTCGTTGCATACACCAGCGGGTTGATGGCGCGCAAGCGACCGGCCGCGTGTTTCTACTTCGGCTGTTTCTTCGCGGAAAGCCTGATTCTTGCGGAAAATGGCAATGCTATCGGCGCGATTCAGATTGCCGGAACCGCCGAGACCACGCAACTTCCATTCTTTGTTGCAAGCTGCGACTACACACTGATCGGCGAAGAATTCTTTGCTGCCAGTGCGTATCTGAGTGGCGAGCCTGATCAATTGGGAACGCTGCTTGGGCAAGACATGATTAAGGCGGTGGTGTGGGTGATGATTGCGGTTGTCACGCTGGTGGCAACCATTGCTGCCGTCACTGAGTCTGCCGGAGTGACACAGTTCATCACCAACCTGCGCGTATCGATGGGAGGCGGATGACATGAGTCGTACCGTCGCAGCACTGGTTGCATCCATCGCCGGCTTAGTGATGGTGTTGACAGCTTTTGTACAGCCGCTCGGGTTCCTTGGGAGCGCCGTGGTGGACTGGTTCAATGTGTTGGCTGCCATTGCATTTGTCTTGGGCGGCGCCAATCTTCTGAAGATGAACCTGATGAAGATCAGTGCGCGCGAGGCGGGCTGGGGCTACTCAGCGGTCACGCTCGTGGCATTCTTACTGACGCTTGCAGTTGGCATCTTGAAAGTTGGCGTACACCCCGACGCGCTGCACCCCAATGTCGCCTTCTCTGGTGACAAGGAATTGGTCGGCGCGCCCTTCTGGTGGCTCTACGAATACGCGATGAGCCCAATCACCAGCACGCTGTTTGCACTGCTGGCTTTCTACGTAGCCAGCGCCGCATTCCGCGCGTTCCGTGCGAAGAACACCGCGGCAATCTTGCTGCTGGGCACGGCATTCATTGTGCTGCTTGGCCGCGTATATGTGGGTGTACTGATCACCTCATGGATCCCCGCCGACAACGCGTGGGTGGCATGGTTGCGCCTTGAGAATCTCAGCAGCATCATCATGAGCGTCTTCAACAACGCTGGTACGCGCGCCATGATGATTGGCATTGCGATCGGCGTGGCGGCCACCAGTCTCAAGATCTTGGTTGGCCTCGACCGCAGCTACCTCGGGCAGGGCGACTGACATGGCATCAAACGAACACAACACCAACGCCCGCCATGGCACGTTCCTTTCTCGGCTCGATGCGATCGACCGCCGCTGGATCTTCTTGATGATGGCACTGGCAGTTGCCGGCCCGATCATCTGGGTGGGCATCACTGGTAAGACGTTCCCAGAAACGCCAACACCGGCAGTGCAGGGTGCGTTCGACGCTATTGAGCGATTGCCGGAAGGCTCGCGCGTATTGATCTCCTTCGACTTTGATCCAGCCAGCGCCGGTGAATTGCAGCCGATGGCAACCGCCATCATCCACCATTGTGCGATGCGCAAGTTGCGCATCTGTGGGATGACCTTGTGGGCGCCGGGCGGTCCGTTGATCGGCGCAACATTCACCGATGTCATCGGCAATGATCCGACCTACGTGTACGGCGTGAACTTTGTTGATCTTGGCTATCAATCCGGCAACGAGGGCGTGATGAAGCAGGTGGGAACCGACTTCCCCCGTGCCTTCCCAAGTGACGCACGCAGCACGCCGTTTGCGCAGGTGCCGATGCTCAAGGACATCCGCAAACTCACCGACTTTGATCTCCTTGTGAGTGTGAGTGCTGGATATCCAGGTTCGAAGGAGTGGATTCAGTACGGCGTGTCGCCGACCATGACCGGTGGCAAACCGCTGCCCTTTGTTGCAGGCGCCACTGGTGTGCAGACTCCACAACTCATTCCGTACTACCCCGGTCAAATGGCCGGCGTGTTGGGCGCCATCAAGGGCGCTGCGGAGTATGAGTCGCTGGTAAATACGAAATTGCGTTCGATGGATTCCGGCAAGCCGATCGCGCCGAAGTTCCAAGAGGCTCAGCGCCGCATGGCTCCGCAGTTGGTGGCGCACGTTCTGATGGTGGGACTGATCGTGGTTGGCAATGTGATCTTCTTCGCGGGTCGTCGCAAGGGAGCACACGCATGAGCACCATGGGATCCACTGGATCACCGTTGAATGACCCCGCAGTTGCGCGGCGCGCGCATCGCATGATGCTGGCGGTGCTCGCTGTGATCGGCGTGCTGTTGGTGGTGCGCTCGTTCATTGGTACGACGGTCGGTACCGGTGAGGCCGCGCGCAACACGCATGGCTTTGGCATGGTGTATGTGGAGCGCGCCGAGCAAGGATTTGTGAGTGAGCGCGTCACCGAGACTGGCAAGGATGGTGTGTCGGTAGATGTCACCAAGTGGAAGCCGGTTGCTCTTGGCCAGAAACCAGAAGTCGCTTGGACGAACTGGAATGAGACCACTGGCGATGCGTGGGCCACCGCCTCCATGAATGATTCTGCGCAGTCGACGATTGAAGTGAGTTGGTCGCGCACGGTGGGCGTGTGGGCCGCGGCGATCATGACGCTTTGCGTGTTCAGCTTCCTGTGGCGCGACAATCCGGGGTACAAGTTGGCGGAGTCGGTGGTCATTGGCGTCAGCGCTGGATATTGGATGGTGGTTGCGCTGTGGGACACCTTGGTTCCGAAGCTCGTGGGCGCGCTCGCGCCGGGGTGGACGAAGACGAACCTGATGCCATCGTTTGACGCCGTCGGCGTTGACTGGTGGGCGCTGGTGCCGCTGGGACTCGGATTGTTGCTCCTGTGCAGACTTTCGTCGCGCGCTTCGTGGCTCGGCGTCTTCCCGCTTGCTTTCATCGTTGGAACGTTTGCTGGTCTGAAGTTTGTGCAGTATGTAGAGGCGGACTTGGTGGCACAGGTGGCAACGATGTTCGATCCACTGGTAGTGGTGAAGCATCAGGCAGCAGTCGGCGCAGACGCTGCCACGATTGCCGCCTCGCCCATCGACTGGGCAGGAAGTGTGGGCGCTTCGCTTGCGGCGATCTTGATATTTGTGGGCGTCCTCACCGTACTTGCGTATTTCTTCTTCTCCGCGGAGCACAAGGGTGCGCTGGGTCGCACCGCCAAGGTGGGCGTTTGGTATCTCATGATCACCTTCGGAGCCAGCTTTGGATTCACGGTCATGGGCCGCATCGCGCTGCTCGCCGCGCGCTTTGAGTTTGTGTTCGATGACTGGCTGTGGCTGATCGATCCGGCTGGGAAACACTAGAACTGCTGAGCGATTGGTTGCGGCGCCGATCCCACGCCGATCCCACGCCGATCCCACGCCGATACAACCCCAATACCGCGGGCGCCAATAATCGCTCCGCACTTCTAAACCATTTCTGAACGCAATTCGGCGCGTAATGCGCGGGGGCGATCCCTGCAGACGCACTACCGTGCGCGGTCATGAAGTCCGCTCGCACCATCATCTCGGCGCTCGTCCTTGCCGGCGTTGCCATTGGGATCTTGGGTGCGAACGCTTCTGATCGATTCATCACCACCACGCTGACGCAGCAGTGGGAACCGATCTTCACTGGCACCGGAAATCTGGCGCCTTCTAAGAAATTGTTGCGCTTCACAACGAGCGGCGGAGTGGATGTCATTCCGGATCCGCTCTATGGCGCGTCAACGTGCACGTGCTACATCTCGGATTTCAGACTGCCGCGCGTGACATGGACCGTCAGTGTGGACGCCAAGCAGGCGATTGCAGCGTCAGCGCTGCCGCCGGATTCTGAGTTCTTGACTTACATTCGGTCGGTGCAACAGGATTTTCTGTTCCCGTTCGAAGTCCGTTACGACTTTTGCATGTATGTGAAGGTGACTCCCGCCGGATCGTCCATTGGTTACTCCGCGTTTGAAGTCACCACGAGCCTGTTTGGCGGAGACCCGGTCCGGAGAGAAATCACGTCGGATGAAGTTGCGCTTCCAC
>JBILYM010000299.1:0-3121 GCA_044377725.1 Phycisphaerales bacterium | reverse complement strand
TCAAACTGCTAAGGGACACTGGGAAAAGGGAACTCTCGTGTTTCGTTCGCTTCGAAAGAGGCGTCCGCCACAAGTGCTACCAGACTGGGTGCGAGGGATTGAAGGGAAAGGGAGACCGGCCGCGAACTCTAGAAAAGGGCGCGGCCGAGTTTCTTTTTAGGGCTTTTTGTGCCAGTCTGAGGGTTTGAGGCGCCTGTTCCCCGGCGCCAGCCCGCGCGTCCTCCTGCCAGAGTCACCGAACACGCCGCAGCGGGGCCGGTCCGCACTCGCGGCTGAACCAACAGGCTGACCGATCCAATGGAACGAATGCCCGGAAGCATCCGTATACTTCCGGATTCGCGATCGGAGCGCTGTTTCTGCGCCCCCGTTCGCGGACCCAGGAGCCCCAGACGCGATGATTGACCACACGATGCCTTCGGTCCGCCGAGTGCCTGCTGGCGCCAGGTTTGCACGACTCGTCACGAGCGCCGCATGCGGTGCCGCACTGCTTGCGTCTGCTGCCCACGCACAGTCCGCACAGCCAGCGGCACCCGCGACGACAACGGCAGACACCCGGAAAGAAGCGATGGCCGCCTTAGAGGCCCGCTACGTGTGCGGCCCAGCCTCCGCCGACGAATTCGGACTTCGCATCGTCTGGCAGACCGAGCCCCTCGTCACCCGGGATGCCGTCCTGCACATCGTGAATGCCTCGCCAGACAGCGTCTGGTTTGGCGACAGCAGCGGCAGCATCGTCCGCTTACGCCGCGACAACGGCGAAACCGTCTGGCGCAGTTCAACGTTCCAGGGCATCGAACGCATGCTGGCGTTGGAGTACCTGCCAACTGAACGCAATGACAACGTTTACGTAGTCACCGAGCTTGGCTCAGTGATCATGGATGCAGCCACCGGCAACCTCTTGAAGCGAACCCGCTTCTCGCAGCTGCCTTCGAACGTTCCCGCGATCTATGGGCAGACCATGATCTACGGAACCAACACCGGACTAGCAAGTTGGTTTCTGTACGCCACCGGCTACAACTGGCGGGCTACCACCCTTGGTGGTCATGTGGTCGCTCCGGTGACTATCGCGGGCGACATTGCCATCGTTGGTTCCACCAACGGAACCGTCTTGGCGATGGATGCGTCGTCGGCAGGAATCCGCTGGTCTCGCAAATTGTCAGCAGGCGTGGAAACGCCGATCGCCACCGATTCTCAGGCGTGCTACGTGGCAAGCCACGATCAAAGCCTGTGGGCGTTCGATCAGATGCGCGGTCGCGTTCTGTGGCAGTACTTCACGCAGTCCTCATTGCGGAATCCTCCGGTGCGTATCGCTGATGGTCTGTATCTACAGATCCCCGGCGAAGGCCTAGTGAGTTTCACCCCGCTCCCCAACAGCAAGCCCGACGGCGAGGTCCTATGGAAGAGCAAGGCTCCCGGAAACATCATTGGCCGCATCGAAACCAATGTCATGGCTTGGGATCATTCCACACGCACGCTCAGTGCGATTGATGTGGGCACTGGCCGCATCGTCCACCAAGTCACTCTGCCCAAGGTCGAATCGATCCAGTTCTTCCCGAAGATCGACGGTGACGTGTTCATCGCTGCCAAGGATGGAACCGTGGAGCGCCTGGAGTCACTCAATCGCAAGCCGAGCAACACCGGCGGCGACATGAAGAATTCCGAGCCCGCATCTACTCGAACCACCATCGGCGCCCCGGCTGTTGGTGGCGCATCATCCAAGCGACCGGGCTGATCGCATCGTGGCTGAACACATCCGCATTCGCCGTGCTCTGATTTCCGTGAGCGACAAATCAGGGCTCGTGGATTTTGCGCGCGCATTGGCGGCGATGGGCGTTGAAATCATTTCAACCGGCGGCACTGCTGCGGCGCTTGCCAAGGCTGGCATTTCCGTAGTGCCCATCGAAAGCGTCACTGGATTTCCAGAAATGATGGATGGGCGCGTCAAGACGCTGCACCCCAAAGTGCACGGCGGACTGCTCGGCGTACGCAACAACCCTGAACACGTAGCCGCCATGACCGCGCACAGCATTGTGCCGATCGATCTCGTCTGCGTCAATCTGTATCCATTCGAAGCGACAGTTGCCAAGCCCGGTATTGCGGAGCATGAGGCCATCGAGAATATTGATATTGGCGGCCCATCGATGCTGCGAAGTGCTGCAAAGAACTTCGAGAGCGTGACGGTGGTGACTGACGGTGGGCAGTACCCACGCGTCATCGCCGAGATGCGCGCGAACGCCGGCGCCACCACCATGGCGCTGCGCCGCGAATGTGCGCAAGCAGTCTTTGCTCGAACCGCGGAATACGACGGAGCGATCGCGCGTTGGATGAGCACTGCGGGCTTTGCGCATGAAGAGGCGGCATCCATCGCCTCGGACGCTGCGCCCCTCTTTCCGCGCCAAGCGCATATTCGGCTCGAACTCGCTGACGAACTTCGTTACGGTGAAAATCCCCACCAGCGCGGCGCGGTGTACGCGGATCGTTCGTTCACCGGGCCAAGCGTGGTGGGCGCGCAGCTCTTGCATGGCAAGCCGCTTTCGTACAACAATTTGCTGGACGCCGCGGCAGCATTGGAACTGGTGCAAGACCTACATGCACAGCGCCCCAACTGCACTGCCTGTGCGGTGATCAAGCACACGAATCCGTGTGGGGCAGCGATCGCTGATTCAGTGCTGGCGGCATTTGAGCACGCATGGAGCGGTGATCCCATGGCTGCATTTGGCGGCATTGTGGCGTTCAGCAGCACCGTGGACGTAGCGACCGCCGAAGCGATGGCAACAGGCGAGCGATTCCTTGAAGTGGTGATCGCGCCCGGCTATGAACCAAAGGCACTGGAAACACTGCAGGCGCGATGGAAGAATGCGCGGCTCCTTGCCACGTGTCATGCCAGCCCCACCCTCGACCGAGCACTGACCTGGCGCAGCATTCCTGGAGGAATGTTGGTGCAAGAGCGCGACGTGCATCGCATCGACGCGGCGCAATTCACGCATGCAGCGGGACCAGTGCCAAGCGCTGCAACGCTTGCAGACGCGGCGCTGATGTTTGCGGTAGCCAAGCACTTGAAGTCAAACGCAGTGTGCATCGGTGCCAACGGAACATTGTTCGGCGCGGGTGCTGGGCAAATGGA
>JBILYM010000298.1:0-3132 GCA_044377725.1 Phycisphaerales bacterium | reverse complement strand
GATGCACGCCGGTGGTGGTTTCCTCAGTCACGCCAATCACGTTCGGCGCGGTCTTGGTCCAGTAGCCAGCGTGCTTCTGCTGCAGCGCGGTGAGGAGCTGCAGGATGACGGTGTATTCCTCACTGTCCTCGGAGGTGGCGGTTGGCACGGAACCAAGCTTCTCAAAGGCAAGACCCTTGTGGATGAGCAGCGTGGCGTCGCCACCGTCATCGAGGATCATGTTCGGTCCCTTGCCATCTGCAAAGTGCAGCGCCTGCCAAGTGCACCACCAGTACTCATCGAGCGACTCGCCCTTCCATGCGAAGACCGGGATACCGGTTGGCTTCTCAGGGGTACCGTTTGGACCAACAGCGACCGCTGCGGCAGCGTGGTCTTGCGTACTGAAGATGTTGCAGCTGCACCAACGCACTTCAGCACCAAGATCAACCAAGGTCTCAATGAGGACCGCGGTCTGAATGGTCATGTGCAGACTGCCAATGATGCGTGCACCCTTGAGCGGGTTCTTGCCCTTGTACTCAGCGCGCAAGGCCATGAGACCCGGCATCTCGATCTCGGCGAGTTCGATCTCCTTACGACCGAAGCGAACGGTGTCAGCGGACATGTCCTTGACCTTGAAGGGCAGGAACTCCGTGAGGGAGAGGCGCGAGTTGGTGAGGAAAGGGTTGGCGGCGGTGGTGGTAGCGGTGGCAGTAGCAGGCATGGGGGCTCCGTGAAGAGTGTTTCCGGCGGTCCGGGAGACTATTCATCCATTCATCCGGATGAAGGGATGAATAGTAGCAGGCATTCGGTTCTGAGGCAAAAAAATGGTCGGCGGAACCAAAAATAATTCCTAAGACCCCCACATGGCTCCAAAAGTGGCGATCCTGCGCGGATGAAGATCACCATGCCACTCGCTGGGCTGACGTTGACCATGATGCTGGTCGCCTGCGGCTCCAATACCGCCGACCTGTATCAGGCCCCGCCCGCCGATGGCAGCGTGGCGGCAAACAGTTCCGATGTGAGGGACAACCCGGCCATCGTCCCTTCGAACGGCAGCGACACGCCACGCCGGGCAGCGGATGGTGGCGATCGACCCGCTACGCGCGCCGCACGCGCCGGTACCCCCGAACCCGAAGTCGTCGACCCCATCACCCAAGAGTCCGTGACGGGTCAAGGCCACATTGGTTACTTCGGGCAGTGGCAGGTTCGCTTCAATTCATCAGCCAGCGCCGAGCAGTTTGCAGCGCTGCCACGTGCGAAGCGCGCGGCGTTGGCTGCAGCACAGGTGTTGCCAAAGAAGGGCATCCACAATTCAATCTGCCCGATGACGGGCGAAACACTCACCGCGCTGGCTGCCCCGGTGACATGGGACGGAACAGTCATTGGGTTTGCAAGCATGGCCGATGCGAATCAGTTCCGCGCGTTCACCAAAGAGAAGCAGGCGGCGGTGATTGCAGCGTGGCGGAACGCCGGCTCAAAGTAAGACTGCACGGACTTTGGAGTGAACCACACGGGCGCGGCGCCAGACGATGCGATTGGCTCGCCAACGCCGTTACGACCGCACAAAGAGCGCCGCAAACAAGCCAGGTCCCTTGCCACTGGTGTCCGGGCGCAACCGCGTATGGCGGCGAAGTGCGAACCCACTGCCCCGCGCAAATCCCTGTAAATCTTGCTCGGAAAATCCAAGATGACGATGGCCCATGGTCTGCTGGTAACCCGATCGATCATGGCTTGCCATGTCCACCACCAAGAGCGCGCCACCCGTGCGAAAGCCGGGCGCAATGGCGCGCAGCATGGAGGCGGGATCGTCAACGTGGTGAAAGACCAACATCACGATGCCGATATCGGCTTCACCTGCGGCGAGTGGTGGTGCAAGTAAATCGCCCTGACGAAACTCCACGTTTGCAAATCGCTTGAGTCGCTTCCGCGCTGCGGCCAGCATGGCGGGCTCGCGGTCAATGGCGATGACGCGCCCAACCACTGGCGCCAGTCGCTCCGCTGCTTCACCGGTACCGCAGCCGAAGTCCACCGCGACTGCGTCAGGCGGCAGCAATCCCAGCAACGCCTCAAAGACGAACGCGTCGCCGAAGAGTTCGCGCCGCAATTCGTCCCAGTCGCCGCCGATCCGTCCGAAGAAGGTTCGACTATCCACACGACGCGCGGCGATGACTTCGGCAAGACGAGCATCGTCTTCTTCAAACGAGGCGGCGCTCCCCAAGTGTTCGCGGCTCATGCGCCACAGGTCACGCATGTCCGTCGCCAGCGACGCCGGCGTCATTCGATAGAGGCTCTGCGTTCCCTCCGCGCGCTTATCAACCCAGCCTTGCTCAAAGAGCGGCTTCAGGTGGCGGCTCACCGTGCTCTGCGGCAGTTGCAACGCGCGCGCTAGTTCACCAACGCCAAGTTCCTCACGCTCCAGCAGCCGAAGCGTGCGCAAACGCGCAAGATCGCCGAGCGTGCCCAGCCAACTCAGCCACCGTTCGCGGGGATTGGTGGAATCGGGCGTCATGCAGCGAGGCGGAGCATCATGCGAGGGAACACAGGGGCATTACGGCCCAAGCGGGAGCGCGGTGTCTTTACCAATGGCAACCTGATGTGCAGCCAGTGCATCGGTAATGCGTGGGACGTTTGGAATAATTCCATACGCCTGACGCAAGCGACGAACGCCATCGGCCTCTTTGCCAAACTTGAAAGCCAAATCTGCAGCGCGCATGTACGGCTCGATCGAGGCGCGCTGCCCCGGGAGCGGCTCATTGACTTTGATGGAGTCCATCGCACTGGTGGCCGCCGTGTCCGGATCGCCAGCATCTTCTGCAACGCGGCTCAACGCCAAGTAGGCACGCCACGAACGGAAGTCCTTGCCGAACGCGCGCAACAACTGATACGCGTCCTTGACATCCTTCTGCTGCGCCATGCACTCGGCAAGACTGGTGACGATTTCTTCGTTGGATGGGCGCAGGCGGTACGCGCGGTCAAGCGAACGACGCGCATCCTCAAGCTTGCCCTGCCCGAGCATGGCTCGACCATACGCAAACTGCGCGCGCCAATCACCGGGCTGATCGCGAACCACTGGCTCGACGACCGCGGCTGCCTCGGCGTACTGACCGTAGCGCAGTCGGTCGTTGGCTTCGTTGGCGCGCGACTCAGCGCTGT
>JBILYM010000061.1:0-9390 GCA_044377725.1 Phycisphaerales bacterium | reverse complement strand
GCACCATGTATGGGCGCGCTGCTCGGTAGAGATCACTTTCACGCATGCTTTCGAAGTACGCCACTGGTCGACCGGTGCCATCGACACCAGTGCCACTGAGAATCGCCGCCGAATCACCGAAGGTGAGCTGGCGAACATCACTGCCATCGCTCTTCATGATGAAGAGATTGCGACCTCCGTCGCGGTCGCTGTCAAAGACAATGGATGCTCCGTCCGGACTGAACGCGGAGCGACCTTCGTTGGCCGCGTTGCTGGTCAGGCGCAGCGCGCCGCCGCCGGTCGATGGGCACTTCCAAAGATCACCGCGCCAACTGAACAAGATGACGTTGCCGTCCGGACTGGTGGACGGATAGCGCGGCAAGTCAACCGTGCCCGCCACGGCAGATGAAGCCGATAGAGCGATGACGAAGGCGGCGGCGACGGTGGCGATGGGCTGCACTGGTATCTCCTTGAGGGCCCCGGTGTGGGACGAATTGGTAGTTCACGCCGTGCGGGGTAATTACGCAAGTTGGGGGTCGGATAGCGCCTCAGACGGGCGTGGGCGGGACGGACCGGGGCGCATTGGGCGCGGATGGCGAGGCCGGGACTGAAATAGCCCCAAGCGAGCCCAGCAAACTACGGAATTGAGGCAAACCAGTCGGCACAGACGGAATTCTGCGCACGGGAACTTGCCGTGGGGGTCCTTGAATCAGACAGTAAAGACGATGGAGATCAGCTGTCCGTTCGAGACGCAGGTGTGTGCGCCCTGGAGAGCTGACACAAGTTGCCGCAAATGCGGCGAACCAACGACCGGTGTCCGCCGTATATGGTCAGGACACATGATCGATGGATGACCCCCGAAGGGAAGGAATTCCGATGAGCGACTCGTTACCAAAGCCCCTGAGTTCAATCAACGCCCTGCGTGCCCACCTGAAAGTGCTTGAACGCGGCGTAGACAACGCCCGCAACAAGCGCGTGGGTGTGAGCGAACCGCCGGCAAGTCTTGCCCCCGCGAGTCGCCCATCGCAACAAGAAGCGACCCGGACCATGAGCCCACCACCAGCGAGTTATCCAATCTCGCGGCCCTTGTCCAACGGTGCTAGTTCCGGATCTGACGGAAAACCGAAGGCGAAGCCGAAGAGCGGCACTGACTTCAGTGCATTCTTTGGTGGCATCAATAAGCGCGCCGCCAGCTGACCAAACAACTCAAACGCCTGCATGGGCGGAATGATGCGACCCCGTATCATTCCGCCCATGCGCATTGAATCACTCGCGTTCCTGAGGAAACTCCTCGATACCCCCAGTCCATCCGGCTTCGAACGCGAAGGTCAACGCGTTTGGCTTGATTACGTTCGCGCCAACGGCGCCACGCGGACTTGGAACGATGCGTATGGCAACTGCTTTGCTGAATTGTTGCCCACTCCGTCAGTGAGCCCGCGCGACGAAGAAACGCTATTCACCGTTGCTATCTGCGGCCACGCCGATGAAATCGGTCTGATGGTGCAGCACATTGATTCCAATGGTTTCATCTACTGCCGCTCCATCGGTGGTATCGATGCGGGATCGATTGTGGGCAAGCGTTTGCAATTTCGCTCCTCAGTGAAGGGCGTCAGCGAACCAGTCATCGGCCTGATTGGCGCCACCGCCATCCATCTGCAAGACCGAACTGGCGAACCAAAGGTTCGCAAGCTGCATGAGCTGTTTGTAGACATTGGTGCAAAGGACGAAGCGGCTGCGCGAGCTCGGCTGAACATCGGCGATCCGGCAACATTTCTGGACGGAAGCATGATGCTCTCTGATGAATTGATTGTGGCACGAGCGCTGGATAATCGCATCGGCACATGGGTCGCAGCGGAAACGCTTCGCTTGTGCGCTGCCATGTCGATGCGCAACGTGCGCATCGTTGCCGTCAGTACGGTGCAAGAAGAAGTGGGGCTCCATGGCGCGGAGATGATCGCCGTGAGTTTGCATCCAAGCGTTGCCCTGGTCACCGATGTTGGCCACGCCACCGACAGCCCCGGGATTACTCAAGCGCAACATGGGCAATTCAAGATGGGCGCTGGTCCCAAGATTGCTATCGGCGGCGCCATGCAGCCCGAGGTGGTGGCTCGACTGCTTGCCACCTCTGAGCGCCTCGCCATTCCATTGCAGCGTGGTGCCACTCCAGGTACCAGCGGAACTGACACGGATTCCATCTTCCTTGCTGGTGGCGGCATTCCATGTGGCCTGGTGAGCTTCCCCATTCGTTACATGCACACCACCGTGGAAATGGGGCACTTGCGCGACCTGGAGCAAATTCCTGAGTTATTTGCGGGCTTCTGCGACGGTCTACAGGGCAACGAACGCTTCGCGCCAACACTGTGAGGTTGAGGCGGCATGTCCCTGATATCCTGACCATTTCGTGTGCATGCATCCCTCCGTACCGGATCGCGTGAACCCATCGACCTCATGATTCAGTTCCTTTCCATCGCCTTCCGCAACATGAAGACTGTGGGCACTATCTGCCCAAGTTCCCCCATGCTGGCCCGGTCGTTGGCGGCGGCGGCCATTGAGTCCACCTCGCCGAAGCGGATCTTGGAGGTTGGGCCGGGGACTGGGCCGGTGACCAAAGAAATCTTGAAGTGTCTTGGACCGGATGATGTCTTAGACATCGTGGAACTGAGCAGCGAATTCTGCAAGGATCTTGATGCAAAGATTCTCACGCCGTGGCGGACACGTGGCAAGCCAGGGCAAGTGACATTGCACAATGCTGCGATCCAAGATGTGGAATTGGAAATGGGCTCGTATGACTGCGTCATCTGTGGCCTTCCATTCAACAACTTTGAAATTGACCTTGTGGAAACCATCATGCGTCGCATGCTCGACTTGCTGCGCCCAGGCGGAGAGCTTTCATACTTTTGCTACTTCGGTGCAAAGACGATGAAGAGCACCGTGCTTGATGGACCGGGTCGAGACAATCTGCGCGCCATCGCTCGACTTGAGCGCGAGCTACACCTGGCGCATTCCGGTTCGCGGCATGTGGTCTTGGCCAACATCCCGCCTGCCGAAGTTCGCCGGCTACAGAAGCCATGAGTGCGCTACCGTGAAGGAAGTACAAGACCATTTCTTCAAGCTTGCCAAGGAAGAGGGGTATCGCGCACGCAGCGCGTACAAACTCCGGGAGCTTGACGACCGATTCAAGTTGATGCGCCCTGGTTCGCGCGTCCTTGACCTTGGCGCATGCCCAGGCAGTTGGATTCAGGTAGCGGCCGAACGCGTTGGGGATAACGGCGTGGTGGTGGCAATCGATCTAAAAGCCATTGATAAACGCGGCTTTGGTCCCAATGTCCACCTGATTGAAGGCGATATCAATGAACTGACTCGTGAGCATTTGCCCTACGCCATGGAAGGCAAACTCTTCGATACGGTCATCAGCGACATGGGGCCAGACACCAGCGGTGTACCGATGGCCGACAGTGCGCGCAGTGTGCAGTTGTGCCACGCGATGCTTGACCGGTTGCCGTTCTTACTGCGCACCGGTGGACACGCCACTATGAAGGTGTACGAGGGCGCTGAGTATCCCGCGCTCGTCAAGCGTGCGAACATGGTGTTCACTGAGGCCAAGGGATACAAGCCAAGTGCCAGCCGCGCGGAGAGCGTGGAGATGTTCATCGTGTGCCGCGGCTACCGCGGACCGAAGGACACTGGACCTGGACCGCGCGATCCTTCGCTGCCACAACGCGCGCCGAGCAAGGGCTGGAACTCGTAACAGTTCTGCTTGCACCGATCGCGCGTCCGTGACATGGGCGGCATCCGTTCCCACGCCGGCAGTTACCGCAGCGCTTGCAGCCGCTTACCAGCTTCAATCACATTCTCGCGCGAGTTGAACGCGCTGATCCGGAAGAAACCTTCGCCGTGGCGCCCAAAGCCTGCGCCTGGAGTCACTACCAGCCGAGCCTTACTCAGGAGCGCATCGAACGCGTCCCAACTTCCCATGCCAGCCGGGCACGCCACCCAAACATACGGAGCGTGTTCGCCGCCCCAGACTTGTAGCCCCTCGGCCGCGCAGGCTTCCCGAAGAATGCGTGCGTTTTCCATGTAGAAATCGATTAATGACGCCACTTGGGCACGGCCAGCGGGCGTGTACAGCGCGGCGATGGCGCACTGCACCGGCCAACTGACACCATTGGAGCAGGTTGCCCAACGACGCATCCACAGGCGATGCAGCGAGACGCGTTCACCGCTGTGGGTGCGACCCTCAACGGCCTTTGGAACAACGGTGTAACCCGCGCGAACGCCTGTGAACCCGCCGCTCTTAGAGAAGCTACGGAACTCCACCGCGCACCGATCGGCACCAGGGATTTCATAGATCGAACGTGGCAGCGATGGGTCGCGCACATACGCCTCGTACGCGGCGTCGTAGCAAATGAGTGCGTCATTGGCGAGCGCCCATTCCACCCAACGCGCCAGCTGTGGCCGAGTGATCATCGCGCCGGTTGGATTGTTGGGATAGCAGAGATAGACCATGTCCACTGGTTCAGTGGGGGGCTCGGGGACAAATCCATTGGCGGGAGTACCGGGCAGATAGATCAGCCCTTCGTAACCGCCGCCGGCAAGCGCGGGGCCCGTGTTTCCCTGCATGACATTGTTGTCTACGTAGACCGGATACACCGGGTCACAAACAGCGGTGCGATTGCCGCCTTGCGCCGGAGTGCCGGTGGCCATGATTTCCATGAAGGCGCTTGCATCTGGCTTGCTTCCGTCGGAAACAAAGATTTCATCCGGTGCGATAGCGATACCGCGCTCACGGAAATCACCCTGCACGATGGCCTCGCGGACAAAGTCATAGCCGGTGGCGGGACCATAGCCACGGAACGTTGCGCGGTTGGCGAGTTCATCGACCGCTGTGTGCATCGCAGCAATAACGGCGGTAGGAAGCGGCTCAGTGACATCGCCGATGCCGCAGCGAATGATCTCTTTCGCAATGGCGGGATTAGCCTCTGCGAACACGGACACGCGGCGGGAAATTTCAGGGAACAGGTAGCCGGCGGCCAGCTTCAGGTAGTGGTCGTTGATGATTGCCATAGAAGTCAGGGTAGGCGCGCGGCGCGCGGTAGGGAATGAGCGGAGTGGTCGGCGAGCGCACACGGGATGCGCTGGCCACGGAATCA
The DNA here is from genome assembly GCA_044377725.1 of Phycisphaerales bacterium. Taxonomy (GTDB): domain Bacteria; phylum Planctomycetota; class Phycisphaerae; order Phycisphaerales; family SM1A02; genus UBA966. The sequence goes on along the minus strand of JBILYM010000061.1, from coordinate 4,261 downwards.
TGCAATCACATCATGGTCACTTACGGCGCCGAGAAAAGCGAGCCGTATTCCATCGGCTCGGGAACGATACTGAGTGTTACGGGGGCGTCAACATTGCGAATCAGAATCTTGTTTGTGCACGGGCCAAGTGCAGCGTGCAGTGTGTCGTGATCGTTGCGCTTATCAACGACGCGCCAGTCACCCGCTTCAACCCGGGTGAGCACTTTGCCATTCACGCAGTCGATATCAAAGATGCCACAGGTTCCCGTGAATGCGCGAAACACAATCTCCCCGCCGCGCGTGACCAGCGTGACATCTTCGGTGATCGCCCAAGGAGTAATCATGCGGATATCGCCGTCGGAAGTTTCGACGGAACATGCACCACGATTTTCATAGATATGCACCTTGCCGGAGCGCGTCTTCACATGAACGCGGCGCAATTCCGGAAGTTCAATGTCGATATCCGTTTCATGGAGCCATGCCTCATCATGCTCAGTGGTTCCGCGCAACACCAGCGTTGGAACATCGCCACCGCGACGGATTTCTGCCTTGACGGCTATCTGCGCCAGTGATGATGCGGCCTCATCACTGCGATCAGCGCCATGACTGGCGGTCACAGTCACCTGCATACGGATTTCGTTCTTCGTTTCGCGACCAGAACGAATCACTACATCACCGCCGAACGTCTCCAGGTCGATATCGATGATGCCGTCCACAGGCAATACATAATTGCGTTCCTCAGTGACCGACCCTGCAAATGTGGCGGCGATACTGCTTGCCGATTGGTCAATTCCACGCTCCACGGAACTGTGACCCGCGCAGCCAGCAGCGCCGATGAGGGTCACCGCGGCGGTGGCGCTACTGATCCAGCGCGTGGCGCGGGGGTGGAAAGCCCCCACAGCGCGTAGGGACGAGGTAAAGAGACTCACGGGTGCTGACAGGACAAGATGTCGTCGGGCGGGCATTCCAAAGATTCTACGATGCCGCCATGCCTTTGCCCGAGATCGTTCGTGCCCTGCCCATGCTCGCGCTGACGTTGGCATGCATGAGTGTGTGCGGAATCGCGGCAGCGCAAGTGCCTCCGGTACCACCGGCACAGCCAACACCAGCGGCGGTGGATGTTGCAAAGCCCGCGCTGCCAGCGGTGCCCACCAAAGATGTCATCCGAGTCACCCTGCCGAAGGACTCGGCTGCGCTCCTTGGATCAGAGAGCCGTGCCGGACGGATGCTGGTCTTCTTGGCGGCAGAGTCTGCGTTGCAGCCGGGTGAAGAGCCGCTCGATGCTCCATTCTTTGACAGTCCGCAGCCGATGTATTCCGTCGCTGTCAGTGACCTGGTGCCGGGCGCCACCGTCACGCTGGGAGCGGATGCGATTGCATTTCCAGAGCCGATCGCCATGCTTGATGGGACATACCGCATACAAGCGGTGTTTGATCGCAATGACACCGAGCGCGGTCACCTGGCTGCGGGAAATCTGATCAGCGGGGTATCGACGGTGACCTTTCATCGCGACCAATCCGATCCGCACGAATTGTCGCTGACGGTCCGTATCCCCGTGCCGGAACTACCGAAGGAGCCGAACCTTCGGTGGTTTGAAATGAAGAGTGCCATCCTGAGCCGCGCGGCCGGGCGCGATGTGGTGATGCGCGCTGGAGTTGCACTACCGACTGGGTGGGATGATCCGAATTTTCGCCGGCGCATGTTTCCCGCTGTGTATGTGGTGCCCGGCTTTGGTGGTCGGTACACCAGTGCGAGCGGCATCGCGCGCATGCTGGCCACGCCGGGAACTCGAGAAGTCATGCCGCAAGCCGTGTGGATTGTGCTTGATCCAGAGACCGCACTGGGGCACCACGGATTTGTGGACAGCCCTGGCAATGGCCCGTGGGCACGAGCGTTAACCGAAGTGTTCATCCCGGAGCTAGAACGACAGTTCCGCCTGATTCCACGCACTGAAGCGCGGATCATCACTGGCCATTCCAGCGGCGGGTGGAGCTCACTGTGGTTGCAACTCACTCACCCCGAGACATTCGGTGCGTGCTTCAGCAGTTCGCCCGACCCGCTTGATTTCAGCAAGTTTCAGGCAGGTGACTTGTATGCCGATACCAGCATATTCACCGACAGCGATGGCAAAGAACGACCGTCATACCGCGTGCCGCTCACCCAGCAGTTTGATAAGACCCGCATGACGGTGCGTGATGAAGTCACCATGGAACGCGTGCTGGGGCCAGCGCGCAACAGTGGCGAGCAATGGGACGCGTGGAGCGCCATGTGGAGCACGCTTGATCCCGTCACAAAGTTGCCGCGTCCCATGTTTGAGTCTGTGACGGGGACCATTGATCATGGCGTGGTACGCAATGAATGGGCTCGCTATGACATCGCTGCGTTAGTGCGTGCTGATCCGACCCGCTATGTTCCAATTCTGCGCGAGCGAGTGCGCCTGTTGTGCGGCGCACGTGATAGTTACTACTTGGATCGCGGTGTGCAAGGGCTGAAGGATGCACTGCAAGCCGCCCTGGCTTCTATGCAGGCGACCGGTCAGATGATTCCGGGCGGCCCTGGATATGTAGAGATCGTTCCCGAAGAAACTCATGACACGATGGGAACCGCCAGCCGCCTGCGTTGGAATGCGGAGATGCGGGAGTATCTGAATTCACGCAAGTTGGATTGAAACAAGGAAACACACCAATGAACATCACCCGATCCATACGCGCACTTCTTGCAGCCATACTGCTTTGCATTGCTGTGCCAACTCAGCAGGCCGCTGCGCAGTTCTGGTTTGGCGGAGGGCCAGCCCGCAATCCGGTATTGGCCAGCAAAGACCTTGAGGAAATGCTCGACTCTGCTGGGCTTGATGATGGTCAACGGCAATTGGCCGCGTCCATGTTTGATGATGCGCAATTACCAATGTTTGCTGCCAAGCGCCGCTTTGATGATGAGATGGAGCGCATCGGCACGGCAAACAATGGCGAGAAGACCGCCGCAGCCCAGCAACAAGCGCGCCGCGCACTGGCGCAATCGATCATGGAGTCGATGGAAAGTTTCTTCCAGTCGCTTGCCGCGGTGGCGCGACCGGAGCAACAGAATGACCTGCAACGCGAACACTTGGCAGCCAAACGCCGTGCTCTGCGGGCAATGTTCGGTGGCGCGCTGAGTGACGGAGCCATCCAGTGGGACGTGGAGCGATGTATTGCTGACGCGAAACTTCCACCCGAAGCTCGCAGTGCTGCGTACAACGCACTTGGTGAATATCGCCAACGACTGGATGCCATATTTCCAAAGTTGCTCGAGGCCGTACCCGATGCATCGCGAGCAAATGGCCGCATGGAGGTGGTCCCTGGTGACGATGGCGTCACGCGATTTCAAATAGGGAGCGACGCCGCTTCCGAGGCAGCCGCCCGAGAATTCCGCGAGTTGCTTGAGCAAATCGGTGCGGCGCATCGCGATGCATTACAAGCGCTCGAACAGGCTCTGCCTGCGGACCAACTAGCCGCACTACGACTCAAGTGTCTTGGGCACCTGTGGCGCCGGACCGGAATGGATCCCGACTCGCCAGCACGGGTCATAAAGCAACTGCTCGCAGCCGCCACTGAACCAGAGGCACGCGCTGCCATTGAAGCAGTGCGCAGTACTTGGATGGCTCGTTGGTGGGTCGCCAGTATGCGTATGGCCGCGGCAGAATCTGGCATGCCACGAGGATTGTTTGCCGAATTCAATGCGACGGCGAAAGACCCGGCAGCCGCCAAGGCGCAAGCAGAATTCAACGAGGCAAGCGAGGAACGGCGTGGTATTGACCGGGACGCATGGAAGGCGCTTACCGGCGTTGACCCCGCGCGACGTGAGTTCTATGAAACGCAGGCAAGTGACGCGGCGAACAAGAGTGGCAATCGGTTCATGTCTCGCTCGCTGCCAAAGGAGGGAGAGCAGACGGATGCCGTGCAGATGACAAGCGCGGTCAATATCGGGGCTATATCGTTTGCTGAATCGGGGAGTGACACGCCCATCGATTTCAGCTCCATCGCGGAATTGACGAAGGGTGCGCAATCAGTGACTATTTCGGTGACTGCCAGCGCTGATGGTGAAACGCCCGGACCAGTGGTGATTGCGATGGAAGGCGATGATGGAATGTTGTTTGATGGTACGTTTGGTGACACTTTTGGTGATGGAATGACCTCTGGAATTGAGTTTTCGCAGGACGGGTTTATCGGAGATTCGATGGCAGGCGCGGGCATGTCACTGGCACTGGCGGCAACTGCCGAACGCGTGCGGGCACTGGCTCAAACAC
>JBILYM010000297.1:0-3146 GCA_044377725.1 Phycisphaerales bacterium | reverse complement strand
AGCGGCACCAAGGAAGCGCATCCGGAATTCGGTCGGCGCGTTCGGATGGCCGGCGCTACGGAATACCTGCGCACGCAAGCACTCAGCCGCCTGTACCTGGACAACATTCATTCGATCGGCGCGAGCTGGGTCACCATGGGCCCACACGTTGGCCAGGTTGGTCTGCGCTTCGGCGCCAACGACATGGGCAGCGTGATGATGGAAGAAAACGTGGTCTCAAGCGCGGGCACCGTCCATTGCCTGAACGAGCCAGTGATCTGCCGCCTGATCCGCGATGCTGGCTTCTTGCCCGCGCAGCGCAACAATGCATACAACCTGCTCAAGGTGCATGACGGCCCCACTTCGCCGGATCTCATGGTGAAAGATTGGAGCGAACTGCGCGCCAAGCCCATGCATCAAGAAGCACCGCGCGGAGCGGGTTCAGCCAGTGCATCGCAGACTGCCAACGCAGTCCCGCTGACGGTGACTGCTCGAACAGCTGGCGTTGGCGCGCACACTGCCGCCAACTCATCCATCACGCCGCCGCCTGTTATGCCTGCGAAGCTGTGACGGGCACGCCCTTCCAGCGCGCACTCTTTGGTACCGCTGCGCCACACTCTGGGCAACTGGCGGTTTCCAACCCAAAGAGCAAGTAGCCGCACGCGCAGCGCGGCTCATCCACTTCCACACGGATGCTCAAATGGCACGCGGAACACTTGCCATCGGTGTTCGTTTCTAGTTCACATGGTGCGCCGCAACGGGGGCAACCAATCGCGACCTTGGCGCGTCGCCCGCGGATCGCACTCTCGTGCGGCGTGGTGCCAGCAATTCGTATCAGGACGGGTTGCGCCAACGTTCCGGCTCCAATCACAACAGCCGACGCAGCGAAAATCCGAAAGTACCACTGTTCACCGATGGCATTCACCACCATTTCCGCAATGGCTGGCTCAACAATCGCAAACTCGCCAGCCGCTGACCACCACGTGGAAATCCCGAACACGGACCAGCGGACGATGGCTGTCATGGTTCCGCCACCGCGCGGGGCAAGGGTGACCGCGCTGAAGATTGACCACACTGCATACAGCGATAGAGCACCAGCAATGCGCGCAGTGATCTCCATGCCCTTGTTGCCGAGTGCCGCCTCAAACCACACTATAAACAACCACACCAACACGCCCAGCCAACCAACGATGGACGCTGAGCGCATCCAGCGCGTAAAGCGCCCATGGTCTGCAACCAACGCGCACACAAACGTTGCCATGCAGCCAACCGCAATGATGGCACTGGTAGCGATGAACCGCGTATCCGTCACAATGTTCGTGATGACCAGCAATCCCAGCAGCGCCGACACCGCTACCACCACGAGAAATGCGCGCAATGCCAAGCCACTACTCACAATCGAGTCACGGCCAGTGCGAATGATGGGCTGCTTCATGGTGCGTCTTCCTGGTTCGGGTCAGTGATATCCACTTGCCCGGGCTCCACCATATCGGCAGGCGCGCTCTCGTCCAGACCGCTATCCGCTTCCGATTCGTCTACCGCATCACCCGGCGCCGGCGGCCCAAAGGTCGTGGCATTTGCAGAACCGACCTGAGCCGCTGCGGTCAACGCTGCAGAAATCGGCGGGAACACCATGAACGCAAACAGCGCTGTCGCTAAGGCACCAACCACGAACAGCGGCGCCAGCACAGAAACTATCACCTTCCAACCCGTGACCGACGCCGCGCGCGCCAGAATGATGCATGCGGCAACAACCCACCAAATACTCGCCGGGGGCGAACCGCAGTAGATGCCAAAGCATGGCACCGCCAGAATGACCATGGGCCCAAGCGCATAGGTAAATGAGCACCAGACCACCTTCCACGGGACTCGTTCCCCACACATTCGCAGGGTGAGTGAAGTCATCCCCGCAAAAAAGGCTAACACCACCAGACCAAGGACGTACCAAGAGGCCAGCACCGCGCATGCAAAGCCGATCGACTCCCACACGGCCAGGCGCAACGCTGAGCCACCCGAGCGCGTACTGCCTGAACCCAGCATCGGCGCGATCAGCGTGATCAGCACAAATCCAAGCACACTTGGAACAGCGACCACTGAAAGTACCGACACCGCATACCAGGTGGCCTTGCGCACCACCACATCACCACGGAGCGCGTCGCCAATTTGCGACGGCCGAGCCATGCCGTCGCGCACCGTGGCAAAGAAACGCCGGACGACACCACCCTTGAGCGGATCCTCCCACGCAACGCGGTGCAACTCCACGGCATCGTCCGGCACCCCCGGCGCGGCCCGCAAGATCATGGAATCCATGTCACACGGCGCGTGACAACGCACGCACGTAAACGCGCGGGGCACTAACAGACCGTGTTGGTCCGATCCGTAATACTGCTGCATGCACCCGGGGCAACAGAACTCCACTGCATTGGCTCGAAACTCAAACTCACTCGGCACAAATCCGCGCCCACATTCCGGGCACGTGCGCCCCGGGACGTTCCACAGTGAGTAGCCGCAGCCTTTACATTTCATCCGTTACATTCCATCGCTGATCAATTCTCCGGCGCACCCTCGGAGATGCGGCGGCGGAACTCAGATTCAAGCCGCGCAGTGATTGGACCCATGCGCCCGATGCCGATCGTGCGGTCACCGATTGCACTCACCCCGATGATCTCCGCAGCCGTTCCAGTGAGGAACACTTCATCGGCACTGTAGAGATCATCAAGCTGCATGCGTCGCTCGTCAACTGGTAAACCAAGCGCAGGCGCCAGCTCATCAATCACGAACTGCCGAGTAATCCCGTGCAGAATTCCAGCACTGGTTGGCGGCGTATGGATCCGGCCATCCTTCACTGCAAAGATGTTGTCGCCTGTGCACTCGCTGACATCACCATCGGTGTTCAGCATGATGGCTTCCAGCACATCCGCGTCGATCGCTTCAATCTTGGCAAGAATGTTGTTCAGGTAATTCAGGCTCTTGATTGATGGGTCAAGGCATGTCACTGGAATACGCGGCCGCTTGGCAACAATGACCTTCATGCCCGCCTTGTACAACTCGTGCGGATACAGCTGAATGGTGTCAACCACAATGATCACGCCCGGACGCGGGCACTTGAACGGATGCAAACCAAGCGTTCCCACCCCGCGGGTGACAACCATACGGATGTAGCAATT
>JBILYM010000296.1:0-3147 GCA_044377725.1 Phycisphaerales bacterium | reverse complement strand
GATGATCTCTTCCAATACAACACGGGCGATGTCTTGAACAGTAGTAGTCATTGGGGGCTCACATTCACTTTGCAGCGGCCGTCGGCGCTTCGATGATCTTCTTCATAGTGGCCGATGCGTTGTAGACAGCCATCTCGCCGGCGCCAGCAGCATCAACGCCAAGGCGCCCGATCTGCACACCGTGCGAATTGCGAACACTGATCGCGCCGCCGTCGCCATCAACTGCGGCTCCAGCGACCACGATCGCCTGGCCGGTGGTGTCGAGCAGATTCATCAGACCGCCCGTCTTGCCTCCGCCGATGGCGGCCACGCGTCGCTCTTGCATGTATGCGGCAAGGGTGCCTGCTGATCCGGTTGCTTCTGCCATGAATGCAGGTGCACCGGTCGAAGTTCCAACCATGAATCGACCGCCGCCTTCTTCCTTGGTGTCCATGAGAATGGCAGCAGCACCTGAGCCATTGAGCACTTCAATCGCTCCGCCCTTGCCAGCGCCCGCGCTTGCAAGCGAAACAGCTACGGCGCCCGCGCCGTCCTTCAAAGTCAGATGCCCGCCAGCAACTGCAAGGAACGCCGCGCATTCGTTGCCTGATGCATCAGCGATGCGGAGTGTGCCGGTCTGATCTTCCGCGCCGCCGGCAAACACGATTTCCTTGCCAGCTTGATTGCGCATCGAAAGTACCGAAGCACCTTGCGCCACACCAGCAAGCATGCCAAGCTCGCCACCAGGGCGGCGCATACTGATCACTGCGCCACCGGCGCCTGCTTCGGCGCGCAGGCTGCTAGCGTTGTTGCCCGAGCCATTCAGCACGAGCGCGCCGCCTTCTTCGCCGCGTGCGAAGGTTGCCAGCGTGGTGCCGTCAACATCACCGATTTCAACGCGACCACCAGTCGATGTTGCAAAGAGACCACCGACAGGCTTGCCAACCAGATTCCAAATCGCCAGGTCGCCACCATCTGTGCCGGCTGATAGACGAACGACATTCGCGCCGCCCTTTGACCAGACATCAAGTTGACCGCCAGTGTCACCAGCTTGCGCAAGCATGACCACCTTGTCGCCTTCGCCAACAACTTCAAGGCGTCGAACGCGGATCACGTCTTCAACGCGTGCCACCTGCGTTGCAGCAACCAGGCCGCCCGCGAGTGCCACCGCGCCCAAGATGATCGTGCCAGTGCGCCAACGCATGGCGTCGCGGCGCGCTGCGGCGAGCTCATGCTCAATGCGTGCAAGGCGGGTGGTGATCGCGGATGACATGTCGGTGTGTTCGGAAGTTCCCATAGGTGATCAGTAGGATACGCGCCCTACAGAAAGCGCGACCCCCGATGAGCAAGAAGACCACCACCAAGCGACCGTCCCCACTCAAGCACACGACCCTTGGCATCGGGCTCGTTGGCACCAAGTTCATGGGCAAGGCCCACAGCAATGCGTGGATGTCCGCCCCGCGGTTCTTTGACCTGCCGCTGGTAGTGAATATGCGGGCGGTGGCTGGCACCAAAGTGCAAGATGTGGCTGAATTCTCGCAGCGCTGGGGGTGGCAGTGCTGCAGCGATGAGTGGCAAGACTTGGTCACCGACCCGCAAATTGGCTTGATCGACAACTGCACCCCCAACCACGTCCATGCGGAAGTTTCGATCGCCGCTCTTGCCGCCGGCAAGCACGTGGCGTGTGAGAAGCCCCTGGCGGGCACCCTTGAAGACGCCCGCCGCATGCGCGATGCCGCCAAGAAGGCAGCCGCCAAGGGGATCAAGACATTCGTTTGGTTCAACTACCGCCGTTGCCCGGCGGTGGCCTTTGCGCATCAGTTGGTGAATGAGGGCAAACTCGGCCGCATCTTCCATGTCCGTGCCAGCTACCTACAGGATTGGGGCGGTCCATCGACGCCGCTCCTTTGGCGCTTCCAAGGCAAACTCGCGGGCAGCGGAGCGCATGGCGACCTCAATGCACACATCATTGATATGGCCCGATTCATTACCGGTGAAGAAGTGACCGAAGTAGTGGGCGCGATCGAGGAGACCTTCATTAAGGAGCGCGACATCATCGAATCAACCGGCGGCGCCATTGCTGGTAAGGGCGCCAAGCGCGCCGTGCGTGGCAGCCGCAAGGGCAAGAGCACCGTGGATGATGCGGTCCTCTTTATGGCGCGCATGTCTGGTGGCGCGATCGCCAGCTTTGAGGCCTCGCGCCTCGCCACGGGCAACCAGAATCGCAATCAGATTGAGATCAATGGCGAGAAGGGCAGCCTGAAGTTTGACTTTGAGCGCATGAACGAACTGCAGTGGTGGGATCACACGCTGCCCGCACGCCTGCGCGGTTGGAGCCGAGTGATGTGCACCGACGCCACTCATCCCTACGCGGGCAACTATTGGCCCGCCGCGCACGTGCTTGGCTACGAACATTGCTTTGTGAGCCAGGCTGCGGACACGGTCATGGTGCTTGGCGGCAAGAAGCCAGTGGTAGCAATCCCTGACTTTGCAGACGCCTATGAAACACAGCGGGTTCTTGAGGCAGCCATTCGCTGCGCACGAACGCGTCGGCCGGTAGCCATTTCCGAAGTGAAGTAGTCCTGCGCGCGATTTTGCTAGCCTTGTCGCATGTCCATACGCATGCTGATTGCCATCGTTGTCGGTACGGTTCTTGCCTTTGGCTGGGGCGCGGTCTCTTGGACAACCGGTATCTATGACTCTGCAATCAAGCCGCTCCCCGGCGGCGATGGATTGGCAGCAACCTTTGAGTCTGCGTCGGCAGCGGACGGGGCGTACATCTACCCCGCACCGCCCGCCACTGCAGTCATGACGGGGCAGCAATCCACCATTGCTACCAACTCGTACCGTGAAGAGCACCGCAAGGGTCCGCTCATGCTGGTGCTTATGCGTCGCCAAGGTGTTGACCCAATGTCGCCGACCGTATTGGTGCGCGGCTTCATGATTGAGCTCTTCGGTACCGGACTTCTGGCCGCCATCATTGCCGTGGCATGCAAGTTCGGCGCGCGATTGCAAGATCGATTGGCGCTTGGAATTGTGGTCCCTGCCTTCGCCATGCTTTCGTCGCATGCAGTGGTCTGGAACTTCTTCCACCTTCCCGACGCATTCTCCATGTTCTTGTTTATTGACGGAATGATTGCGTGGACGTTGGCTGGTTTGGCGTGCGCG
>JBILYM010000295.1:0-3153 GCA_044377725.1 Phycisphaerales bacterium | reverse complement strand
GATGCCTGAAGCAACGTGAAATATCTCTTGAGAGTGGTTTGCGGAATTGAAATTCCTCGGGACAAATCAGCGAAATTCAGCAAGCCACTTGTGCGATGTGAAATGAGTGAAAGCAATCGTGGTAACTCAAGAAAGCTATCAATGTTGGCCAAATCTCGAATATCGCGGCGCAAGGTTGTCTCGAGATAGGCGCCATACCAAGCGCGGCGGCGTGAAGTGTCAGCACGGCTCATTGGTTCTGGAAATCCACCGCGAACAATGCGATCAGTCAGTGGCCGTGACTTACTAGTGGGCGCTTGCCATTGCATACGTGAGTCGCTAAATGTCCTATCGATAAACGATTCGACCGTTCCGTCTATTTCGCCTTGTGAGAACGGCCAAAGGGTGATCACTTCGACTCGTCCCGCGAGGGATTCTGACAGGCGCGGGAGCAGCATGACGTTGGCAGAGCCGGTCAATAGGTATTGACCGGCGATCCGATTGCGATCGACTGCGGCCTTGATCGTGCGAAACAGTTCTGGAGCCCGCTGCACTTCGTCTAGGACCACCGGGCCGCCAAGCCCGCGCACATAGCCCTCGGGGTTAGTCAACGCCGCGGAGAGTTCGGATTCATTATCCAGAGATTTGTATTCGCGACGCGGACGCCCATTTGCAATCGCGTGTGCCAACGTTGTCTTGCCAACTTGCCTTGCACCATGCAGAAGCACTACTGGCGTGTCAGTCAGCGCAGCCTTAACGGCGGGAAGAATGTTGCGTGTCAGCATATTCAAAGTCTACTAAAGACCTCCAGTAAATCAACCACTTGGTGGACGAATATCATCCACCAAGTGGACGATTTACATAGTCGCCCACACCGGCGGCTCTGCCTCAAACGTCACGCGCTCCTTGGTCAGCGGATGGGTGAACGTGATCCGTTGCGCGTGCAGGCAGAGCGGGGCGTCGCCCACCGCGAGGGTTTGGGTCTCCCCAACAACGCCGCCGGCGAGATAGGCCGCGTCGCCGACGATGGGGAAGCCAAGATGCCAAAGATGAATGCGGATCTGATTGGTGCGGCCAGTCAAAGGGCGGGCAAGAAGTAGGGCGGTACCGTCGGCATGACGCGCAAGTACGCGGAACTGCGTGTGGGCCTCAAGGCCAGTTTCATCCACCGTGCGCCCGCCGAGTTTGCCCGCTTCCACACTCACGGGCGCGTCGCAGGTGAACTCATCGTGCGGCGGATGTCCCTGCACGCGGGCGAGATAGTGTTTCTCCACTTCGCCATGTTCAAACTGCGGCTGCACCAAACTTGCAAAGTGCCGCGTCTTGCACAAGATAGTGACGCCAGTAGTGTTTGCATCCAGCCGATGCACGCTGCGTGGCCGGAGCGGATGCCACACAGTATTCAGGATGAATTGCAACGTGTTGCGATTGAACCGTCCGCACGCATGCACCGGGAGCGGCGCGGGCTTGTTCAAGACGATGATCGCTTCGTCTTCAAACAGTACGCGAATGTCCGCATTCACATCGGGCTCACACTGCGCGGGCTTCAGGTGCCGGTAGCGCTCCCCAGCGCGCACCATGTGCTGCGCGGAAACAGGCGTGTGGTCATCGGTCACAATGCCGCCAGCCTCACACACCGCCAGCCATTCCTCACGCGAAATGTGCGCCATGACCGTGCACAAACAGTCGAGAAGCGTGCCGCGATCGCAGGATTCCGGCACGTTCAGCGGGCGCGCCTGGTCATACGGAACGCTTCCAGGGAGCGGCGTCACCGCGGCACGAATGGCAGCGTGGCGCGCTTCGATCTGCTGACGCTGCTGCTCTTCGGTGGCCTTGAAGCAGTACGGGCAGGACACATTCTCCACGTAACGTTGATCGGTCTTCTCTTCAGCGGTGAGCGGCGTCCGGCACGCGAAACACAATGACCACGCCGTCTCATGCAGCCCGGGGTCAACGCCCACGCGTTGATCAAACACAAACAGCTCGCCTTGGTAATGCGAGTTACCGCATTCCTCAAAGTATTTCAATATGCCGCCTTCAAGTTGCCAGACGTGTTCGAAGCCCGCACGCTCCAGGAACGGCGCGGCTTTCTCACAGCGGATACCGCCGGTGCAGAAGGACACCACTTGCGCGTGCTTCATCTCTGGCGGCAATTTGGCGACCGCCGCTGGAAAGTCGCGGAACGAATCAATACCCGCGATCACCGCCCCCTTGAACGTGCCGAGCTTTACCTCGTAGTCGTTGCGGGTGTCATAGAGAATGACCGGGCGGCCTTCATCAAGCCATTGCTTGAGCACCTTTGGCTCCAAGCGTGGCGAGGTGTACTTGGCAGGCTCGATCCCTTCGACCCCAAAGGCAATGATCTCTTTCTTGATGCGCACCAGCATGCGACGAAAGGGCTGCTCGGCGCTCTCGCTGTACTTGGGCTTGAGGCCTTCCAGTCCCGGAATGGCATGCAACACAGCGACCAGCGCATCCACATGCTCGCGGACGCCAGCGACGAACATGTTGATGCCCTCGGTACTCAGGAGGATCGTCCCCTTGAGCTCATTGGCTTTGCATTGCTCCAAGAGACGCTGACGCAGCACCTTGAGATCGGAGAGCTCGGCGAACTGGTAGCAGGAGATATTGGTGATCGTGTCCGCGGGCATGCTGAATTGAAAATCATATGAAACTTGTCGGCGAAGGACCATTCACTACGATCACTCAACATGCCCGTAGACCAAACATCGATCCTGCACGCCCTTGAGCACAGTCTCTTTGAATTCCCGCTGTTGCCGGGTCGGTGGGACGTGCCCACATTCCCGGGGCTCCAGGCGCATGCCACCCCCGACGTTTCGCATCCGTTTGGCAACATGGTTGGTCTTTCCACGCTCACGAAAGAGAATGCCGACGCCATGATTGCGCGGGTGCAGGAGTTCTTTGGCAAGCGCGGGCACATGGTGGGCTGGTGGCTCAATCCGTCGTCCACGCCTGTTGACCTGGTCGCTCGGTTGCAAGCCGCTGGGTTCTCCCGCATGGTTGAGCAAGCGGGGTTGGTGCTCACTGATATGGCGAAAGAATTCAAGCCCAATCCGCGCGTCACCGTGCGGAAAGCGACCGCCGCGGATCGCAATGACGTCATCCGCCTGTACACGGTGGCGTACCCCATGCCCGAGCGGCTCACTGCCATCT
>JBILYM010000294.1:0-3155 GCA_044377725.1 Phycisphaerales bacterium | reverse complement strand
CGTCCGCCGCCATCAATGAGGAATGCCACGCGCTGTTTGTCCATGGCGAAACTGGCCGCGCGGAATCGTTCGGGAAGTGCGCCGCCGAAGCCGAGCTGGCCACCGAAACGGGCGGCAGCATTCGCAGTTACTGCGGTGGGCGGAGCCAGTCGCTCCAAGCGATCAGCGGCCGCGCGTGCTCCGGAAGCGCTGTCGAATACGCCGCGCGCTGCGGGGCCTTGGTAGACGATCGCGCCTCCAGGGATGGGTAGTTCAGGCGGTGATGGTGCAATGCCGACCGGTGGCGGCGGAGTCCATTCGGCAACCAAGATGGGCGGGGCCTCACGACGCATGGCGCGCGCGGCGGTGACTCCCATCGCGACAAGTGCAAACGCGATGAGTGCGTGCACCAGGGTTGATGCAGTGATCGCCACGATCGGACTGCGGGGTGAAACGCCGGCTTCTGTGGTGGTTTCGGCGCTGGTTTCTACGCCGGTTTCTACGCCGGTGTCCACACGCGCGTCCACACTCGTGTCACCCGCGGTTTCCACGCGGCGATCCACGCTGTGCGCGGTTTCCTGACCCGATCCAGCGAATTTCTCCGCGTCGCGATTCATGCCGATGTTGACTGGCGCTTCGGACCGCCGCGCTTGGAGCGACGGAAGATGGCACGGTCGAGACTCATGGCGCCGGGACCCACCAGGAATGCGCCGAGCGCAAGAACAAAGAGACCCATTTGTGCAAGCACCAAGTTCTGTTGTTCTGCACCAAGTGCGAATACCCCCTGCGACTTGATGATCGGCAGGCTGGTCATCACAAACAGTGCTGCCAAGATGAGGGACATCAGCAGTCCCCAGACGCGGCTAAACAATCCAAGAAGCACGCACGCTCCTCCGACCAATTGGATTCCGGCAACCGCCCAGGCAATCTCGGTTGGAAACGGAATGCGCGCGTGGTCAACTAACAGTGCCAACGTGTACAGGCCGCGTTGCGTCAGCGGGGCAAGCGGGCTCGCGAGTGCGTTGGGGCGTTCGGTGATGACCGGTGCGGGCGCGGTCGGCTTTGCTGGAGTGTTTGGGGTCACCTGTGAGGTACGGCTGGCGGGCGCGGTCGCTGCGGCGGGCGTGGTACCGGGGAGCGGGGTGGCGGTGCTCGCTGAGTCGTCCATGCCATTGGCCCCTGGCCGTGGCGTTGGTGGGGCGGCGGGGCTCTGCCACTCCGGTGATTCGAACGCTTCGAACGCTGCAAACCCACGCACGGCACCGAGCGCTACATCAGACTTCTTGGGATCGGGGTCGGTGATGCCGCGGACGCCAAGTTCGCGCAATCGCTGGGCGTCACGCGCGGTGTATTCCACGTCACGCATCAGGTTGTTCCACCCCTGCGGCAGAAACGCCAGGCACAGGACGATGCGCGCCAAAAGCGGCAGGATGTTCGTGGCGGCGAACTGGCTCGGGCTCATGGGGCGGAGTCTAGGGGCGGACGGGAAATCAGGGCGTGCCTGGGTCGGGCGGTCGGTTTGATTCGCCGTGCAACCCTCAACCCCTCTACACTTCCTGGTTCACGCTGCGGGCGTGGCGGAATTGGCAGACGCGCTGGATTTAGGTTCCAGTGGGGCAACCCGTGCAGGTTCAATTCCTGTCGCCCGCATTGACATCTCACTGGACGGACGAATTACACCTCATGAGCGCACCTGCTACTCGCCGCACATTCGCCGTTGACGGATGGTCGCCCTCCTCATGGCGAACGCGCTCCACGCTGCAGCAGCCCGAATGGATCGACCAGGGTGCGTTGCGAGCGTCATGCGCGGATCTTGCGCGGTTGCCGCCCTTGGTCACCAGCTTTGAAATTGAAGCGCTGCGCACGCAGTTGGCGGAAGCCGCTTCCGGTCAGCGATTCATTCTTCAGGGCGGCGATTGCGCTGAGACGTTCGATGGATGCGAGCCTGGATCGATCGCCGCGCGACTGAAGATCTTGTTGCAGATGAGCCTGGTACTTGTGCAGGGTGGACGCCGCCGCGTCACTCGCATCGGTCGATTTGCGGGTCAATATGCCAAGCCGCGCTCAAGCGATATGGAAACGCGCGACAGCGTGACACTCCCCGCATACCGCGGCGATTTGGTGAATGGGCCAGCATTTACAGCAGCAGAACGCGCCCCCGATCCGCGCCGCCTGGTGCGTGGTCATGAGCGCGCCGCGCTGACCTTGAACTTCATTCGTTCCCTTGTCGACGGCGGATTTGCAGACCTCCATCACCCGGAATACTGGGATCTTGAGTTTGTAAAGCATTCGCCGTTGGCCGCTGAATATCAGGCGATGGTCGACCAAATTGGTGACGGTCTTCGTTTCATGGAGACGCTGGTTGGCGTGAATGTTGCGCAAGTACATCGCGTTGATTTCTTCACGAGCCATGAAGGTTTGGTGCTTGATTACGAGGAGGCGCAGACGCGGCAAGTGCCGCATCGCGCCGGTTGGTGGGATTTAAGCACGCACTTTCCGTGGATTGGTGTGCGCACCGCGGATCCGGAAGGCGGACATGTGGAGTTCTTCCGCGGCATTGAAAATCCAGTGGGCGTGAAGGTTGGTCCAAGTACTGATGCTGATGCGTTACTGCGGACCATTGCTCGGCTCGATCCGTACCAGACTCCGGGGCGCATTGTGCTCATCACCCGCTTCGGCGCGCATGCCATTGCCGCGCACTTGCCCAAACTGGTCGAGGCCGTCAAGGCGAGCGGTCGTCCCGTGGTGTGGATCTGTGACCCGATGCACGGCAATACGGAGACGGTGATTCCGCAGTCGGGCCTTGGCAAGGGCGTGCCGGTCAAGACTCGTAAGTTTGGGCACATCTTGGCGGAAGTGGAGCAGGCGTTTGAGATTCACCGCGCCGCGGGGACGTGGCTGGGCGGGATCCATGTGGAACTCACCGGGGAAAATGTCACCGAATGCACCGGGGGCGCGCGCGGGTTATCTGACGAGATGCTGGCGCAGGCGTACCACTCGGCGGTCGACCCGCGCCTCAACTATGAGCAGGCGTTGGAGCTGGCGATGCTGATCGCGCGGCGGATGCGTAAGTAGGTTTCCGGAAACGGCTTACAGTTGCTCTAACGCCCGATTCTCCACGATATCTCCGAGTTACCGGCAAATTGTGGTGGAAATTTCGCATTCACCTTGATGGG
>JBILYM010000293.1:0-3157 GCA_044377725.1 Phycisphaerales bacterium | reverse complement strand
TGTCGAAGGTGAAGCCCTTCTCCGCCAGCACATTCATCTTTCCACCCAAGTGCTGGTTGCGCTCCACCAACGTGACGCGCACTCCGCGTCCAGCCAGTTCTGTAGCCGCGGCAAGCCCAGCCAGGCCACCTCCAATAACGATCGCTGTTTGTGTCATGTGTTTGTTACTCCGTGTTCCGATTGACTAGCGCTTGGATGAACACCCGCGCTGCCCAGTTCGTGCTCGCCTACTCCTTGCGAGACTTTCGTGGTCGCACCGCGTCGCCCGCCAAACGCCAGCTTTCGCAGCCAGCCCTTGACGGAGGCGCTCGGCTCATCAAGCGGAGTCCGAACGCGAACGGACGTCGTGGAGCAGGACACCTCGCGGCTCAACGCGCGCAGACCTGCTTCGCCGCGACTGGCACCCCAACCGCTCGCTCCGCGGCCCTCGATGGACGTTGCTGGATGCGCCGTTGGCATCACCGTGTCGTTGATCGTCACCACATTTGAGCCAAGTGCCGCAATGAAACTTGCATCAGCAAGCAGTTGATCGGGCCGACCCGTATAGATGCTCGTCGCCAAGTGCTGCCCCGCCGCGCGATGCACGGCGATGGCGTCTTCAAGACCATCCACGGCAAGCACCGCAAGCACCGGTCCAAAGTGGTCGCCCTGCACCAATGCCGCGTCGCGTTCACAACCAGCCACGCACAGCGGGCGCATGACGCCGCGTTGCGCAACCTCCACCACTCCACCCAGACTGCAGCCGCCCTGCAACATGGCCGCCTGCACCAATTGCACGCAGCGATCGGCCATGGCGGGATCGGCCAGTTTCATCGGCCGCGACGCCGCCACCAACGGTCGCATGGCAGCAATGAACGATCCGTACGCCGCACGTTCCACCAAGACGCGACGCGGGGCCATGCACGTCTGACCAGCATTCATGGTCACTGCATGCCAGATGGACCGTGCAGCGATCTCAACGTTCGCGTCTGCAAGCACCATCGCGCTGTCGCGACCAGAGAGTTCCAACGTGCTTGGAGTGAGCGTTCGCGCACAGACCTCGGCGATCTGCTTACCAACCGCGGTGGATCCGGTGAATACCACGTGATCAAATTGTTCGGTCTCAAGAATCGTACGACCCGCGTCCCGGGTTGCTTCCGTGGATGTGATCATCTCCACCGGGAGCCCCACATCACGCATCGCCTCGCGCGCCAATTCCACCAACAGGCGCTGCGAACGCGGCGACCGCTCACTTGGCTTCACCACGGTACGGTTGCCCGCCATCACCGACTGCAGCAATTGGATGCCCAACAACTGCACCGGATAATTCCAAGTAGCAATCACCAAGACGCGCCCCACCGGCAATCGATAGCTCCAGTGCGTCTGGCCAAGCATCCACCATGGCGCACCGCCGATCTTGCGCGGCCCGAGAGCGCGCGGCGCATTGCGAACATGCCAACGAATACTCGCTACCAATGTCATGATTTCATTGGTCACCACTTCCCATTCCGGCTTGCCGACATCCGTGTGCACCGCGTCAACCAAATCGCGCTCGCGCTCCACCAAGCGGCGTTCAAACGCTGAGGCCCACGCAACGCGCGCCGAGAGGTCCGAGACTCGCTCCATCGCGTCGGCGTGCAACATGGGTTCTTGATGCATTTCTGGTTCGCAACGGGGTTCGGCCGTCGAATCCGCGCGGATTCGCACAACGACATCTGTCAGAAGCGATATCTTCCCGAATCTGAGCCGCTTGTGGGGGCGAATTCGACAAAAACTATGGTGACGCAACAGTCTAAGACCTCTGTCCTCTCCGCCCACTGGCAGCAAAAACTGCCGGGGAACGGGACTACACCCACCGCAACCATGCCTACAGTTAGCGCTCGCGATGGCTCGACTCCAACAGCCGCCATCATCGGCGCCGGACCGGGAGGTCTGACCACGGCCATGCTCTTGGCAGCCGCGGGTTTTGTCGTGACGGTCTACGAAGCGCACCCCACCGTCGGTGGACGAACCCGCCGGATTGAACTCGGCGATTACCGGTTTGATTGCGGTCCGACGTTCTTCATGATGCCGTACGTCTTGGAGGAGATCTTCGCCGCCACCGGGCGCCGTCTCGCTGACTACGCGGAACTGAAGCGCCTTGACCCGATGTACCGGCTGCTCATCGGCCAGCCAACCGGCGAGCCCGTGGTCATCAACGCCACGCAAGATATTGAGCGCATGTCACGGCAGTTGTCCGCTATTGAGCCAAACGACGGCCCCGCGTTCGAACGCTTCATCCGCGACAATCGCCGCAAGCTTGAAGTGATGACGCCGATTCTTCGCCGGCCGATCCGCGGACTCGCTGACTTCCTCAGCCCGGACATGTTGCGCGCCGGACCGGCGCTTCGTCCGTGGCAATCACTGTACGACCACCTCAAGGGCTACTTCAAGCACGACGGCGTGCGCTTGGCCATGAGTTTCCAGAGTAAGTACCTGGGCATGAGCCCCTTTGAGTGCCCGGAACTCTTCTCCATCCTGCCGTTCATTGAATATGAATACGGCGTCTGGCACCCGATCGGCGGCTGCAACGCGCTCACGCAAGCCATGGCTGATGCTGCCACCGAGATGGGCACGCAGATTCACTGCGGCGCCCCGGTGCAGCGCATCCTGTTTGAAGGAAACAAAGCCTGCGGCGTCGTCGTCAATGGCACCGAGCATCGCCACGATCACGTGGTGGTGAATGCCGATGCCGCGTGGGCCCTCAAAAACCTCATCCCCGATGCGCTCCGTCCGCGCGCACTCAAAGATGCAACGCTTGATTCCAAGCGCTACAGCTGCAGCACCTTCATGATGTACCTCGGCCTTGAGGGCGAAGTGGATCTGCCGCACCACACCATTTACACCTCGCGTTCGTACGTTGAGAACCTGAAAGACATTGCCGAGCGCGGCACGCTGTCCACGGATCCGTCCACCTACGTATGCAATCCATCTCGCCTGGACCCAACACTTGCACCGGCCGGTCATTCCGCGCTCTATGTGTTGGTGCCCACCCCGAACGACAAGCCCGGTCACTGCAAAGTTGACTGGGAGCAGTCCAAGGCTGAACTGCGCGAACGCACCCTCAAGCAATTGGAAACCGTCTTTGGCATCACCGACATCCGCTCACGCATCCGCGCCGAGCACATCGTGACGGCCG
>JBILYM010000292.1:0-3171 GCA_044377725.1 Phycisphaerales bacterium | reverse complement strand
GAGGCGTATCCCTTCGCCCGCCGCAAGGCACTTGCGAGCCTGGAACGCGTCAACAAGGCGGGCCGCGACGACCCGCTGTCAGTGACCATGCTGCGTCTCGCCGTGGCGGACCTGTATGACATAATCGCGTCGCGCGCAGCCGCGGGCATGCCCGATCTTTCTGGGTCTTATCTCGATCGTGCGCGCTCCGATGGTCTCGGCGCGGTGGTTGATGCATCTGACAGATTTGCGCGCATTGAAGTTGGTGTCGCTGAGTTCAAGCAACAGTGCAGGGTGATCGGGAGCCATGGATCGATCACGGCGGGCGCGGACGTGTTTGCACGCATCGGCGCGGGGACGGACGCGGCGCGGCACGCGACGGACGCGGCGCCGCACGCGTCCACACTGGTGACCCCGGAACTTGGGCTTGGGCCACGCGTGCTGCTACCCATGTTCCTTCGTGGATTCGTCGCACCGAGTTTGGGTTTCGGCTTCGCCGACGACCTTGATGGAGCCGCGGTGGTGATCAGCGGCGAGACGGGCGTGATCGCAGTGACTCGCGCCGAACTTGACGCTGGCGGCACGCCGCAGTTTGTGCGCGGACCAAAGGCAATCCCCGCCACCGCCACCTGCTGGCAGGAATTGGGACGGATTCGCAGCATGTGGGAATGGGAGGCCTCAGGTAAGCGTGCATGCCAGATTGCCGCGCCGATTGACACGTCTAGCAGTGCCAACCTCATAGGCTTCTCCGAGGCAGTACGCCGCGCGCTGACCCAGGCGCTTGCGAACGGTGCACCGGCGGAATCGAACGGCGATCTTGTGCGTGAAGTGATGTGGCCCGCATCCGTCTGCGCCACCGGCCTCGTCGACCGCGCCGTGGTGCGAGTTCCGATGGGTTGGGACGCCGCCGCACAGGCTCCGCGTTGGGCGACCTTTGAGCTGACTGATCAACAGATGATCCTGCTCGGCACGATCGAGCCACGCCAGGGCGCCGATCCCGCGACCGCCTCGCTTCGGCTGCATGCCGTCTGGTCATCAGGCACGAACGCGGATCGCCTGAGCGCGGAGGTGGTCGAGTTGTCTGGGCTCCGCATGGGATCGGCGGCAACGCTTTCGAAAGCGATCAACGACGAAGCGACCACGGGTGCCGAAGTCCGGCTGTCGTGGAGTTTGAGCAAGTGATTGCGCTCTCAAGATGCGCATATCCACGCGGACACTGCAGTCTCTGGAACTGGTTCCGGCTCCGGGCATGCTTCCGCTCGTAGGGATGTGCGGAATTCTGACTCGCCGTCGACGGCGCTGATTTCATCGATGATTTCTATTGTGCGCTGGCGCGCAAACAAAAGATGGCATCAATGATGCCAAGCGGAATCGCTGACACCAATATGCCAAAGCCAAATCCCTTCACGAGTGGCTTGGCGCGCGTGGCCATGATAATTCCAGTGGGTAAGTAAACGCATTGCAGAAGTAGATTGATGCCAAGCACCACACGCTGCTCAATAGTTCCATTGCAAGCACGGGGCCGTCTGCCGCTGTGTTGGAAAGTTGACTGGCAGTGCATGCTGGAGATATTCAGGCGTTGGGTGGATACAACGATCCGTTCGGGAAGTTTCCGTAGAGCGAATGCTCGCCATCGGTGAAAGCATGGATGAGCAAATCGCCACCCACAAACGCGCCACGCCATGATGCGCCTCGTCCGCCAAACACCTCTTCGCGGTCGCCACGACTGCGCGGCATGTTCACCCCAAACTTGAATGACTGCACATCGGATCGAAGCCGCTCGGCAAATGCGGGGTCGTCAGTGGCAATCGAAGCGACCAACGCGCCGTTTGAAACATTCATCGCCGAAAGCAGCTCTGATTCGGTGTCCACAATCACAATCGAATCGATTGGACCAAACGGCTCACTGTGGTGAAATGCCCACGAAGTTGGAGGATTCAGCACGCAAGCCGGAGCGACGTACGCCGATTGATCCTGCCCGTCGATGAAACGACCGGTGCGAAGATCGCCGTGGATCAGGGGAATTCCGCCAGCGCTGATGGATTCGTCGTACCGGGCGCGGAGATCGTTGGCCTTTGATTGCGAAATCACCGGACCAAAGTCCAAATTGGGCAGCGGGTCCGTGGCTGATTCCACCGCGAACGGGTTGCCAAATTGCAGCGACCCAATGACGCCGTTGTACATGGTTAGAAAGTCCGGCAACAACCGACGCTGCACAACGTAGCGCGGATACGCGGTGCATCGTTGCTTGGCATACTCAAAGCCCTTTTTCAGGTGACCTGCAAGCAGTGGCCATTGTGAGAAATTCCAGATGCCCCAGGTGTTGAGACCCTCCTGCTCAAGAATGTGTCTGCGGCGAAGGTCAGCCAAGGTGCTTGCCGCTTTGCGACCGTTGGAACGACCACCGACAAAGGCAAGAGCGCCAAGCTGTGGCGAGGAAATGAGTGCATCGCTGAGATCGCCGCCAACTCCGGAGAGAAGAGTCACTGGCAGACCAGCGCGCGCCATCAAAGCGTGCGAAAGTGTCAGGGCATGGAATCCACCCTGTGACGGGGTCTTTGCCATCACTGCATTGCCTGCCAGCAGCTGCGCCAATTCAGCGTGCACCAACACGCTGAGTGGGTAGTTCCAAGACGCGATGTTTGAAACAGGTCCATGCAAGGGAGTTCGCCCCTGCATCTGCCTGTCAATGTTGGATAGATACCAATCAATTCCGTCAACGCAGCGGTCGAAGTCTGCGCAAGCAAGGCGCCAAGGCTTGCCAATCTCCCACATCAACAACAGGGCGATGATTTCGCGATGCTCACGCAACAGTGCGAGTGCTTGCTGCACCCGTTGTTTCCTGACCTCAAGGGGAACCTTTGACCATTCGGCATCTTGACGCGCCGCCTGCTCCACAGCGTTGATCGCAATCTCACGACTGATACGCGGAGGTCCCGGTATGAAGCTTCCATCAATAGCAAGAGGATGGGGTTTCGTTTCGCCAACAAAGGTCCACTCTCCGCCGATCAAATTCGCAATTCGGTGAGCATCAAATGCCTCCGGAGCCGCCATGCGCGCCCGCTGATAAACCTCGTTCCAAGTTGTTCCGGGTTTGTGAATGAGCGCCATGACGTGTGAGTACTCCTCTTGTAGAACGATTGATAAACGCCGTTTGATTCACACCATGCCAAACGAGTAGGGAACAGTAGG
>JBILYM010000060.1:0-9481 GCA_044377725.1 Phycisphaerales bacterium | reverse complement strand
CTGCCTATTTCTTCCCGGCACGCCCTGATGCGCCGTTTGAGTTGGAGATCGGTTCTGGCAAGGGCACATTTCTGCTGCAAGAGGCGCCATCGCACCCGGATGTCAACTTTCTGGGAATCGAATACGCGGGCGAGTTCTATCGCTATGCGGCCGATCGCATTCGACGTGCGGAACTGACCAATGTCCGCATGTTGTACGCGGATGCCACGGAGTTCTTGACGCATTGGCTGCCGGATGGTTGCTGCTCAGTGGTGCATCTCTATTTCAGTGATCCCTGGCCAAAGACCCGCCATCACAAGCGCCGCGTGGTGCAAGACTCCACGCTCGCGCAGTTTCACCGCATACTTCGCCCGGGTGGCGAGCTTCGATTAGTCACTGACCATGATGAGCTTTGGGATTGGTATCAAGAGCACATCGCCCGCAGCGGTCACATCTTTACGCCGGTGAGCTTTGAGCGCCCCGCGAGCGCCGGCGATGGCGAAGTTGTTGGGACTAATTTCGAGCGTAAATACCAGCGCGAGGGTCGACCGTTTCACGCGGTCACATTGCGCCGGGTGTAACGAAATTGGCAAGGGCATTCCGCCGCTCTGCAACACTGGCTGCTGTTCCGCGCACTTGCCGCTGCTCCGCGCACTTGCTGCCGCTCAGGTCCCGCGGAACGCCAACCGCGCTTGCGAAACATCCGGATACAACTGGAAGATGCCGTCAAGCCGGGTGAGGCGCAAGACCTGCACCGCCATGCCGTGCAATCCGGCGATCTTGACCTCTCCGCCGTGTTGCTTCATTTGCTTGTGCAACATCAGCATCTTGCCGAGCCCGGCACTGGAGAGAATGTCCAACTTGGAGCAATCGATGATGACGCCCTTCATCCCGCAATCGATCGCCTGCTGAACCACCTGAGTGATTTGCTCAGCGGTGCCCTTGTTCAGGCCGCCGTCGGCAACAATCACAATCACTTTGTCGTCGGCTTCGGCGAGGTACGTCTCCATGGCGACGCAGGGTATCGCAAAGGCGTACGGTCACGCGGTCGGCTTGCGCCAGCCGAATTCAGTGACTTTTTGCAACACCGCCGCCGACTGCCGAACGCAGCGCCGGCACGCATACGGAGTGCTCTCTCCGACCGGCAGGGCGCCAGGGGTGGACGGCATGTGCCACGATGGTTCCGATCGCATCTCAAGACAGAGGACGCACTTGGATGGGGTCTCCGGAATGGCCGACTCCACCATCACCAAGACGCGGTACGCGGCCGCCAAGCAATCGCCGCAGATACAACTGCCTTGGTGGCCTTCCACCATAGGGCGTGCCTCGGTCCACTCCTGCATGCAGAAGTCGCACAGCACGTCGGTCATCTCCACATGGTCTTCGTTGCATCCTGGTTTGCGCATGGATAGTTGAGCCTATCATCCCCGCCATGGCTCGAAGGATTGGTTCGCTGGCCGCGCGTGCATTGATCGTCTTTGGTATTGGCACGGCAGTCGTGACCTCCATCGTCGTCGCTGGGGCGTGGCTCATGGTCGATCGCCTCATGGATGATGCCAGCGCTATTGGTACTGCCGCGGCCACTTCCGGCGTTAGTGCCAATGCCGATCCGAATGCCAATGTCAATTTGGACGCATCCGCGGTGGAATCGGCGGAACTTGACCTGTTGCTGATTCGTTGGCTGTTGGTCGTGGGCGGCAGTTTGGTGGTGGCGACTGGCATCACCTTGCTGTGGCTGGTGTTGCGCCGCGATGTACTTTCGCCGCTTCGGCAACTACAGGACACGGCGGAGCGGGTCAGTCGCGGCGAGCAGAGCGCGCGCGTGCAAGTGCGCAGCCGGGATGAAGTGGAGTCATTCGCTGACAGCCTGAATCGCATGCTCGATGCCAACGAGCGCGTGCAGCGGCAACTTTCGGGAATGAACCAAGCGCTGGATTTGAAGATCGGCGAGCTCTCCGAGGCCAACGTTGGACTGGGCGAGTCCAACCGACTGAAGAGCGAATTCTTGGCGAACGTCAGCCATGAATTGCGCACGCCGTTGAACTCCATCATTGGGTTTGCTGATTTGCTTGAAGAAATTGCCCGTGGCGATGCAGCGGCTGATCCCAAGCGGGTCCGCTACATCAACAACATTCAGCGCAGCGGTCGATCCCTCTTGGACATGATTAACGAGCTGCTTGATATGGCCAAGATTGAGGCCGGTCGCATGGAAGTGACCATGAGTCCCACGTCGATAGCGGATTTGCTGGAAGGATTGCAAGCAATCATGCGCCCGGTAGCGCTGCAGAAGCGGATCGACTTTGAGCAGCGCTTGACCGATACCGTGCCCCGAGTAGAAACCGATGCTGGAAAGCTGCAGCAAATTCTCTACAACTTCATGTCGAACGCCGTGAAGTTCTCGCCTGAAGATGGAGTGGTGATCGTTGGTGCCGAGGTGCTGGATCGCAACGGCGCGCAAGTGGTGCGTATCAGCGTGACCGATCACGGTCCAGGCGTACCGGCGGATATGCAAGACACGATCTTTGAGAAGTTCCGGCAAGTGGATGCAACGCATACGCGCCGTGCTGGTGGCACTGGTCTTGGATTGGCCATTTGTCGCGAGCTGGCAGAGTTGCTCGGCTGCACAGTTGGATTACTCAGCGCCACGGGTCGCGGCAGTACCTTCTGGGTGGAAGTGCCACTGGTGCATCGGCCGCGTGAGTTGCGGCCATTGATGCAGGCGTGAGCGCGTGATGCGGTAGGGGCACGCCCTCGCACATGCACATGCCGCAGCAACGCCAGCCTCTTACTCGGCTCTCGCCAGTCCCTTCAGAAGTCTCTCACTCGGCTGTCACATGGACCGCATATCAACGCGTTCCGTGATCCGCTGATCGGCGTCGGGTGCCATCCGTCGCGGGGTACTTGCATCAAGACGAGCCGGCATTCCCTGTGGCCAGAGCGCGCTGGCCACCTCAAGCACTGCGCGTGCCACGCTCTCCGGTGCGACCGAACCGTCTGGGCAGAAGTAGTCGTAATCAGCCCATGACAGCGTCAGTGACACGCCCGCAAGCGATCCGTCTGCACGAATGTCCTGCACATCGAATCGCCACCCGGTGGGTTCTTCGCGTTCAGAGATGATCTCAAAGGTGCCAGGCATGACGGACGATGCTATCTGCGGCGCAGCACGATGATCTCCCCGCCGCCGGCATCAATCCACCCCGGGAATCGGGCTTCTTCCACAAATCCCGCGTCCCGTAGTTGATCCGCGGCAGTAGTCAGCGTCCGTGGATAAAGAAGCACGGCCCACGCAGCAGCGGGGTCGCCCAGGCGTTGCTCAAGCGCGGATCCATACGGACCGCTACCGGGCATATCAACACGCAGCGGCACCGCGTACCACTGATGCACATCGTCAGGAAGGCCGACAGCAAACGTGCCCTCCGTGGGCGTTCGGTGGCTGGCGACATACATGACCGCTTCGCGAATTTGCTGGCGCGGGCCGAGTGTTACCAGTGAGGCAATCCATGCGCTGGCGACGAGTAGCGCCACCACTCGTGCAGCGATCGCCTTTCGATCATTTATTTCCAACAGTCCAGCCGCTAACAACAGGGCGATGCCGGGAACGGTGAATGCCAGGAAGCGTGCGTACAGCCAACTGCCAAGAAAGAGTGGGAACGCCAGCGCTACAACGACGCCCCCCAACGAAAGTAGGAGGGCAGTGCGCAACCGAGCATCACGCATCGCCGCTGCGATTCCAGCAACTACCAAGGGCAGCGCCGCCAGCGAAGCCCACACTTTCCATGATCCACCGAGGGATAGCAGCATCATCAACCCCTCGATACCAAGCAGCGTTGGCTCATTGCCATCGAGCGCGCGGAACTCATTTCGAATGCCAAACAGGGCGGGAAGAATTGGTGCGTAGAGCAACAGCGTGAGCAGTGCGGCCATGCCGATCGCTATGAGACCAGCGCGCGCGGCCTTGGGCGAAGTTCCGCTGGGCGTGGATGACGCGCCGCGCAATAGCACCACTGCACACCACGCCGCATGAAATGCTGGAACACACACGGTTACCAAATGCGCCCAGATTCCCAGGGCACATGCCGCGGCGTAGATCAGCCATGCGGTGGGCGTTGAGCCGCGGAGGGCGCGCAGAAATGCAGCGGTCATCAGCGCGGAGAAGAGCGTCATCAACGAATACCCGCGCGCCTCGGTGGCGGGTAGAACCGCGATCGGCATGAGTGCGGTCATGAACGCAGCTGTCACTGCGAGACGCACGCTCTTGGCATCGCGCCCCAGTGCGGTCATGGCCAGCCATGCCACGGCGAGCACGGCGCCAAGTCCCGCAAGGAAACTCGGTAGTCGTACGGTGACTTCATCGACCCCAAGCACTGCCCCCGACCACCACGCGAGCAACGAATGCAGCACGTGGTTTGCCTGCGTGTGGTAGGTGGACACCGCGCCCCATGGCCCGTTTATTGAGTACCCAAGAAACGCGGCGATTTCGTCGTACCACAGACCGTCGGTTAGAAACGGCGCGCGCACTGCGGCGGCTAGGAGCGCCGCCGCGGTCATAGCCATGACAAATCGACGCGAATGTTGTTGTGCAGGCGCGTCAGGCATAGTTCGGCCTCATCGCGAAGTTCCCATCGATTCTGCTTCTTCAATCGAGGCTGGCTCGGGTACATCAAAACTACCTGCCGATGGGCGCAATGACAGTGTCTGCATAGCAATCGGCACGGCGTGCGCCACCTCTTCACGCACCGTGGTGCACGCAAAGAATGCCAAGGCGCGGCATCCAGCGCTCATGGCAAAGATGGCGACGTACGCGCCGCCCATCATGCCGACGGCTTCCATCGATCCCATTCCAGTCAGCGCGATTGAACCAATCATGCTGCCGGCTGCAGCGGCAAAGCTATTGAAGAGCATGAAGAGCGCCAGCATGCTGGTGCGTTCTTCTTCGCGAATCGATTCGAGTGCCAAGAAGAAGAAACCTAATTCGTACGCGCCGAACATGGCACCGGTGAGCGATTGCAAACCCAGTAGGTACCAGAATGAATCATTCACCAGCCACAACGCGCTGAGTGGCACAATTCCTAATGCGCCCCATACGAAGAGTCTTCGCGCGCCGTGTTTCTGCGCAATGCGCCCCCACAGTGGAGCGGTCATGCTCTTTGCTGCAAAGCTTGCGGCGATCATTGCCAATACAGCGGCGTCGCTCAATCCCAGCTGTCGGCTCATGTACGGCGTGTAGAAGGGCTGCGCAATCTGCACTGCAACAGTCATCAAGACCACCGCGCCGAGGAGTCGCCCATCCGCGCCGCCACGAACACGTTGCGCGAAATCGATCCAGCCAACGCGGCGATGATTCTTGAGATTGAGTCCGGGTGCTTCGCCTTGGCGGTTGAGAAACAGCACGCTCCACAAGCGACACAGACCAGCAAGACCAAAGACGGTGGCGAAGGCCGCCATCAATCCCAGGTCGATACCCATGTCAATACCTAACAACCGCTGCGCGCGACCAGGGTCACCAAGCATCAGCACCAGTCCGCCCACCAGCAATGATCCCATGATGGAGATTTGATAGATCCGTGACCGCCATCCGAAGTAACGCACACGGATGCGTCGTGGGAACAGCGCGCCAACCCATGTATTCCATGCGGGTGCCGCACCCAAATTCACTGCCCAGTAAATACTCGCTACTGCAAAGAGCATCCAGGTTGGCATGACGCCCAGCATGGCAGCCACCACCATCGGCACAAAGCTCACGCATTGGATGGTGGCGCACAACATGATCCAGCGGCGCGGCGAGCCCATGCGTTCGATGCCCCATGGCGCACAGGTTTGCAACACCGCGCCCACCAACTGTGGCACGGTGGAGACCAGACCGGCAACGGCGTCGCCCTTTCCGAGCGCGAGTGCAAAGAGTGGAAAGTTTGTTTCGCCCAGTCCAACCATGAATGCATGGGTGACACCGTCCCCCGTGCAGTTGCGGAGGTCAGATCGAATGGTGCGATGGTCGTGTGCGCGAACGCGTCCCGTCACGGTTTCGCGCCGGTACCAGGTGTCGTTGCCGGCGGGGGCGTGCTGCCTTTCGCGCCGCTTCCGCCTGGTCCAGTTGGCGCGCCGCCCGACGGACTGAACGAGCCGCCGCCCGCACCCGTGCCGCCGCTGCCTGCGCCGCCGCGTCCACCAGCGCCGCCGGTTCCCGTGCTGCCGCCACCCGCTGAGCCGGTGACGGTGGCTGTTCCAAAGCCGGTGACCTTGGACACGCCGATCGGGGCAGTCATATCAACGTATCGACCACCGGTGCGCTTCGGTGCTTCCGCGGGCAGGGAGCCGTAACCAGCCACTTGCCGCTGCACGTAGTCCGGCGCGCGGACGATGATCGAACCGTCGTAGTAACGAATGGATGCAACGCTGTCGTCCAGCCACACATCGGGCTCGACCAGCGACTTGATGAGTTCGATGAGTTGGTCGGCCTTCTCTTCAGGAGCTCGGCGCGCTGGTGATTCGCCGGGCGTACCGAACGGAACGCCGCCGCCGCCGCCACCACCGCCGCCGCTTCCGCCGCCACCACCACCGCCACCGAATCCGCCGCCGCCTCCACCACTGCCGCCGCCACCACCGCCGCCGCCAGTTTGCACTGATTGGCTCAGGTTGAACTCGGGTGCATTGTCAAAGTTTGGGGCTTCGAACAGCAGGTCTCGAATCGGATAGATGCGGGTCTCTTGCGAGCCGCGCGCATTGAGTCGCGACTTCGTTCCCACTTCCAAGTAGCCCTGGCGCAGTTGCCACGTTGCGGGCTCGGTGGTCGACATTTCAATCATGCGTTCAAGGACCACGAGCGCTTGCGCGCTGTTCATCTCAAACGTCAGGCGAGCTTCTGGATCGAGTCCATCGCTGGCGCCCGGATCATCAGACCAGCGCACCACCATTTCTACGCCGATCAGTTGTTTGAAATAAGCAAACGCTTCCTTCGCCTTGGTGTCTTGGAACTTCACGCTGATGCTGGTGGTCAGCAGCGCACGCAGGATCGGACCCTTGGCGGTTGCCTGTTTGGCGGCGCGCTGCTCAAGCACGGTATTGATGCGCTCAGAGAGATTCTGACCGGAAGCGGGAGCGACCGCCACAAGTGTGGCGAGCCCAAGCACGGCACTGAGAATGGTCTGAATGCGCATCATGAAGATCTCCAAGCGAGGACCGCGGCCGCGGAGTCGTCCGCGCCGGGTAAGTGTACGGTTGCAGTTGCGGTTTTCGATCCGAGAATCGCCAAGGATCTGTACCGATGCGGCTTGAATGCCTCAAAATGCACTCATTTCCCACGAACGGGATCAGCCGGCAACGCCAAACGCGCCAAGGCACGCTCGGACTCCGTGAGCGCCAAGATGGCGAATGCCTGCGCCGCCGCAGGTTGCGAAGCGTCCGCCGGCGAAGCGAGCACGCCGCCGCGAGCGCGTTCGGGTGCGGGCGCGCAGTAGGCGATCGCTACTGGAGCCTGCAATTGCCGCACAAACCGAATGGCCAGTGCGAGTGTGTCGCTGTCTTCCGCATCGCGCGCTGGCGACCGTGTGGCAGGAAGTCCAGCGACCATTGCCATGAAGAATTGCGGCCGCGTGGACTGCGCAGAAATTCGCCCGGCACTTGAGCCTGCCATCGGATACGCGCCCGGCATATCAAGGAGCGAAGTGGGGCGATCGGCACTGTCGGCTTGCACTTGCGTTCCAAGGAGGACCGTTCGCGCGGCTTCCAGTGTGCTTCGATGAGCGGTCATGCGCTGTTCCCATGTGTCGGGCGCGCAACGAGCTTCTGCATCGATAAGAAAGGGTGCCACGATCGGAAGTTCTGCGGGGTCGATCGATTTCCACGCGGCATCCAACGCAGCCGTGAGGTCTTTCTCTGGAATGACGGGAGTCCGCGCTGCATGAAGTGCGGCGGCGGCATCAAGCACTGCCGCTTGTACATGCGGGCGCAGCGTGGCAAGGGTGGCGGGTGCTAGCAGGCGGCCAAGTGCGGTGGTCATTGATGCTGCAAATGGCGCATCGATCGTGGCGTTGCTGCAAGTAAGTTCAGCCATCGCAAGTGTTGCGTAGGCAACCGCGGCTGGTTCTGACGCGGGGTCAGGCTCGGAAGTATCGTGATCCATCAACGCGCGGAGTACGGCAACTGCAGCTGATTGAGACTGATTTCGTAGTGTTTCCGGAAAGCTTGCGGTTGCGGCGGCGCGTGCAAGTGCCCACGCGCACAGCGCTTGCTCGGTAGCTCCAGCTGCGAACGGCTCATAGCGATCGGCGGCAATCACGTAGTCACCGCGCAAACCGGTACGCGCCATTTGCGCACCCGCATCAGCAGGAAGTCCTTCCGTAGCGGCAGCAGTTTCAAGTTGCGCGGCAAGGTGCGCGATGATCGCGGCGCATGCAGTGACTCCGTCTGCACGTGATGCAGGCGCGGTGGAAATGGCAGGTAGCACGCGCGCGAGTGTGAACGGACTACCGGCTGGATCACTTTGCGCTAGGCGAATGGATCGGGACGCGTACATCGCGGTGTTGCCGCCAAGCGCTTGCAGATCAGGAAGATCTCGTGGCGGCAGGCCAAGTTCAGTGACCATGGCGAGCACCGCGCGCGAGACGGGAGAGGCCATGCGCCGCGCCAAGAGTTGCGACGCTGGTTCATAGGCAGTGCGCGCGGCGTCGGTGAGTTGCAGGCCGCACTCGCCGGGCTCAATGCTGCGGGCCACTTCTTCAAAGGTGCGACCGATCAACGGTTCGCGTGCGCCTGCAAGTTCAAGTTCAAGCGTGACGAGTGTCCCGATGGAATCATTCTCGTTTGCAGTGGTTGGCTGTGATGTCCGCCGCGCACGCGCCGCATCAAGCGCGGAGCGCAGGGCGCGGTCCACAATGCCGTTCTTGTTGGAATCGCCAGCATCATGCCCAATGCCCACGATCCGTCCGCGCATACGCAGCACCACGGCCGCACTGTGGACGTCGGCAGGCGTGGCAACGGCAGCCCCGGTACCGCCAGCATCCAGCCACGCTCGGGCGGCAAAGAAGGTGGACACCGCATTGGCGGGGTCCGGCAGCGTGTTCTGACCGCTTTGCCACACCATCGCACCTGCGGAAACCGCTCGTGGAAGCCAGAAGCTTCCACTGATGAGTCCGAGAACCACTGTTTTGACTAGTAAGGACCGCATAATCATCGTGATTTCACAAGTTTACGCTCGTTTCATGCTCACAGGAGTGGACGAACCGGGGGTATTGGGCAAGACTTACATCGTAGCGCGGGGGGGTCAACGGCTGACGCCGTCCCCCGCGCCTCAAGTACTCGAAAAGCAAAGACAAGAACCATGCGCGCAGTCGCCATTGCAGCAACCCATGTGATCTCAGTCGAAGAGAACGCCCGCCGCATTCTCGTCCTGGCTGCCTTCGCTTTCCTCGCGCTCTGCTGAGCCGCGAGACCCGACACCCGGACGGGCGCGCAAGCGCCGGTTCTCAGGAGCGCGGACGAAGTTCCGCGCTCTGGGCGTTTTTGG
>JBILYM010000291.1:0-3180 GCA_044377725.1 Phycisphaerales bacterium | reverse complement strand
TATGTGAATTACGAAACCTATGCGCTTCATCCGAACGGAACGCGCGTGGCGGAGTTTGTGCAGCTGGCGATGAAGAGTTTCGCCGCGGACGGCGGAAATGCGAACATTGCAGATCGCCTTCCCACACTCATCACTGACGCCGGCATGACCGTCACCTCCCTGCGCCCGATCGCGCGGGTGGCGCGCCCATCCGAGCCGCTCTGGCACTGGCCCGCCGGGTTCATCCGTACCTACGCACCGCGACTGGTCGCGCTGAAACTTGCCACGCCGCAATGGACGGAAGAACTCTTTGCGGATATTGACGCTGCAACGCAGCAATCCGGTGCGTTTTTGATGGCGCCGACTGTTATGGAAATCATTGCGGAACGCACGGTAGCGTCACCCGCCTCGTAAACCGCATGACTGCACGCCGCTTAGTCCGGCGCTTGATTCTGTAACGCTGAGAGCGCGGGATGCCAAAGGTAGCCAAGGATCTCTTTGAACCCCTCCACCTGCGCTGCTGTCGGAGTCTTGCCTTTGAGCAATTCGCGTTCGATCATATGAATGAGTGACCGATGCGTCTGTCTCGGCATTTCAAGAATCTCTCGATTGGAGAATCCCAATCGAGCCGTCTCATAAATCAGTTGTGATATGTCCTTCTCCGGGACCGGCGCAGGCAAGCGTGCGAATGCCTCCTCGGCCGCGCTACGCACTAACCAGTGGCGATCGAGCCGAAGGTGTTCGAGCGTGGAACGGTCGACCGTGCGGCTCATGGCGATACTCAGCCGGACCATCCAGTCGCGTGACCGTGCGCGTGTCTGCAGCAATTCTTCCGGGCATAAATCACTGGAGAGAAGCGCAAGATGCTCGGCGGTGTCACTCACCCACGGAGCACACGATCGCTCCACGCGCGTTCGCTTCCAAAAATCGGCAAGCGTGCAGGTGCCCTGCACCGCTACTGACCGTGCGGGTTGCTCTGCTGACGGCGCAACTTCCGCCGTTTCCGCCAGCGACGCGAAACTCCCTTCGAACGGTCGGAAATAAATCGGATCACTGATGCGCCGATACGAAAAGGGTGTGCTGTCGCAACGATACGGAAGGCGGCCATGCGACACACTACTGTTCCAGCATCGAATGGCCGCGCGCAACAACAGGTCAATCGGATCGACACGACCGGTTCGGCCGATCGTTCGGTACGTATCCATCGCGTGCAACAACTTCGCCTCTGGCGGCACATGCCTCATGATCCGTGCGCTCACATCCTTTCGACCAAGCAATACCAGGCCAGCAACGATCGGTGCGCTTGGACTCAAGTGACCCTCAGCAAGCAGCCCACTGATAAATCGATCCCGCTGCCTATGAAGTTTGCTACGGCCGTAGTCACTCACCGCGATCGCAAGCGGAACCGTCTCTTGCCAACCGATCCCCGATCCTTCCGGATGGTCCAACCGATGAAGTGCCAGCTCCTGTGCGGGCGTTCCCATCTTGCGCTGATCCCATGGCTTGATAAGAACTTCGAGAACACTCTTGGCAGCGTCAGCACGCGAAGCGATATTCCACTGGATGTAATCCGCTAGGTATTGCTTGGGATCGCCTTTGACAGTTGTCACCCGCTGCGCCACGGTCATCCACAATCCACCGCCTGTACTTTCGTGCTCAACAAGCGCTTCAAGTTGGTCGAGCTTCAAAGTACCAATGATCGACGGAGATGCAATGACAGCCAACTGCCACGCGGGATTGCCGCACACTTCCAATGGAAAGTGTGTCAGCAGCTCTATCAGTTTTTCAATCGGCGTCGATGGATCGGACGCCATGATGGCGCGCTCCGGAAACTGCACGGCGCGCGTCTCTTCGTCCGGGTATGAACCTGGCCACAGATTGTTCATGGTGACTTCCTCTTTCTGACTTTCAGATTGTTCACTGCATTGTCACGCGCCACCGAGGCGCGCAACGTCGCAACAAGACCGGCAACGAATCGCTTGCAATTATTGAACGATGACCGACGCACCGCCTGTGTGCCTTGCAATTCCATGCACCGCGCACGGTTGATTTCAATCATGATGGAAAGGACGCGCCGGTCCTTACCGTTGTGTTTCAACGGCACTATCGAACCGGAATACGGCGCGTCAACCCGCACCGACCAGCCTTGCGACTTGCACCACTTTGTCGCAGCGCACACGAGCCACGCTGGCGTATGAATGCCCGCCGTTCCAATACACACGTCTGGACGCGGCACTTCCTGATCCGCGTCCATTGCAAACGGCACGTCAGGGAAGGTGTGGCAATCAACCACAAACGCACGTGGCGCACGCGCCAGCGCGTCATCCACGGACTGGGTGAGCCAGTCATGGTGCGGTCGATACCACGCCGCCAGGATCTCCTCACGCCGCGCGCCAGTAATCGGCTGCCGAATCACATTTCCGTCATGACCACGTTCGTAGAGAACACCCAGCCCGCGTTTCGCCATCGGCTCCAACGAATCCCGTTCGAAGCGCTCCGGATCAACTGCTAAGCGGCTGATTGGGAAGATCAACGCCTGGGTATTCGGCAGGTTGCTATCAAACAGCTCATCCGTAAAGTGATCCGTCGACGCCGCAAGATGAGCAGACAACTTCTTGTGGCGAACAACAAACTCACGTTTCAACGAAGCTGGTATCGCTACCTGGCTATGCGGAATGTGCAGAATCAGCGGTACCGGCTCCTTTGCGTCGCGCTTTGCCTTCGCGCGCAATACCTTCTCGCGCCGCTCTGTTCGCTGGGCTCG
The DNA here is from genome assembly GCA_044377725.1 of Phycisphaerales bacterium. Classification (GTDB taxonomy): domain Bacteria; phylum Planctomycetota; class Phycisphaerae; order Phycisphaerales; family SM1A02; genus UBA966. Next base: position 437 of record JBILYM010000291.1, on the reverse strand, counting down.
GTTGTACCGCGGAACCTGCCCGCCAATGGTGTCCATCCAATGCAGATTGACTGACCCGAGATTCCACTGCGCGTGCGGTACCGATCGAAACAAGGCGTCGGCAACATCAAGAACGCCGTACTGCACCGCCCAGACAATCTGTTCCTCGATGCACCCAGATTTATGCACATCGGTGAAATAGAACGAAGCCGCACCGGTGAGGCAATTGGGGAAACATCGAATCGCCGCCTTGGCTCCAACCGATTCCTTCAGTCGCGAAGCAATGTTTTCCCAGACCTCGGGCATCGGACAGACGCGGAGATCGGCGGCGCAGTATTCAAGGAGCGATCGTGCTTGGTCACTTGCCAGCAACGGATGCGCTGCCGCCTCAGCACTGATATTCGAACGAACTTTCCTTGTAGTCATCGCTTACCTCCCATGCGTAACACCGTTCCAAA
>JBILYM010000059.1:0-9507 GCA_044377725.1 Phycisphaerales bacterium | reverse complement strand
GAAGGAGTTCCAATCGATGATCCGCGGCGTCCGCGACTTCCTCGATGGGGTATCGACGCGCACCAGAATCACTGATGTCACTGATAGCCAAGACTGCAATACTCAGATTGCCATTGAGGTGTTCCCAATTCGGACCCCTGTTGCACCAGTGCCAAGGGTGATCTTCATTGACCGTGCGAAAGATGGCAAGGCCGTGGCACTTCTCCGCAAGTTGCGCATGAACAACCTCTCACCAAGAGAGCGCGAAGTTGCCCATGAACTCGCCCGCGGCAAAATGCGGCCGGAGATCGCCAAGCAGTTTGGTATTTCCGTCAATACTGTCGCGACCATTGGCAAACGGGTCTACGCCAAGTTGGGGGTGAAACGACGGGCGGAGCTAAGCGCCCGATTGCGCAGCACCATGCAGTAGGAATCTTCCCGTGCGCCCCGTCGCGCGGTGTTCTATCCTGCCCGACATGATCATTGCACTCTCCGCACTCATTGCGACCGTTGCAGTCGCTATCCCGCCCGCAACCCGGACTTCACCAACCACCGACGACTACGGTGGTACCAAAGTCACTGATGACTACCGCTGGCTCGAGCAGCTGGAGAAGGACTCGCCCGAAGTCAAGACTTGGACGGATGCGCAGTTGCAGAATCTGCGCTCCACACTGGATCCGCTGCGCTGCCGCGATATGTTGACCACGGAACTCACGCCGCTGATGCAGATCACCTCGTGGAGCGTTCCGATCATTCGCGGGCCCGGCTACTTCTATGCGCAGCGCGATGGCCGCATGAACCAGCCTGCGATCTATGTCCGCAACGGCGGCGCCAACTTGGGCGGCGCGAGGGTGATCGATATGAATGTGATCGATCCATCGGGCCTCACCTCGATTGACTGGTGGATGCCTTCCTGGCAAGGCTCCAAGTTTGCGTACGGCTCCAGCAAGGCTGGCGATGAAATGAGCGTTCTCAAGGTGATGCGCACCGATACCAAGGAGCACTTTCCTGACGAGATCCCCGGCAAGGTGTCCTTCGGTGGTTGGAACAACTGGGGCGATGCGTTCATCTACAGCAAACTGACTGATCCAAAGGATCCCTACAGCCGCGTGGTTTCTTATCACAAGCTGGGCGAGCCAGTGGATAAGGATCCAGTGCTCATGAAGCAGACCAACCCGTCAGAGGTGCCGTTCGGGCAACTGATGAGCGAAGACCGTTGGATGGTGCTGGGCATGAGCCGCGGTTGGACGGAGAACGATCTTTGGGTTGGCAAATTTGACGAACTGAAGAAGGGCAAGGACACCAAGATTGCCATCGCTGTTGGTCGTGGCGCACAGTTCAGCCCGGTAGAGATTGTTGATGACACGCTGTACATGACCACCACGCTTGGCTCACCCAACGTGCGTTTGGTAGCGGTTGACATTAAAAATCCTGCAGAATCCAACTGGAAGACCATCATTGCTGAGCAGAAGGATGCCGTGATGAGTCAGGTTGATTTCGGCAAGGATGAGATTGTGGTGGTGTGGCAGAAGGATGCACACGACACCGTGAGCACCTACAAGTTCGACGGTAAGCCGGTCGCTGAGATTCCAGTTCCTGGAGTCGGCAGCGTCACCGTGGCCTGCGACCGCAAGCACACGGAGATGTTCTTCTCGTTTGCGAGTTACAACAGCCCGCGCACCATTTACCGTTGCGACATCTTCTGGAAGCCATACAAGCCAGAGATCTGGGGAACGCCGGAACTTGACGTGAAGATGAACGATATTGACGTGACGCAAATCCGTGCCAAGAGTAAAGATGGCACAGAGATTCCTGCGTTTGTTGTGATGAAGAAGGGAACCAAGATGGATGGCAACAACCCCGCCGTGCTGTATGGCTACGGTGGATTTGATATCTCATTGACGCCCGAATTCATTCCAACCATTGTTCCGTTTGTGCAGCGCGGCGGTATTTATGTGGTGGCCAATCTGCGCGGCGGCGGCGAGTTTGGTGACGCGTGGCACAAGGCCGGCATGCTGCAGAACAAGCAGAATGTGTTTGATGACCTGTATGCAGTGGCTGAGAAACTGACCACGGATAAGTACACCTCGGCTTCGCACTTGGCGGTCATGGGTGGTTCGAACGGTGGATTGCTCGCCGCCACGGCCGTGACACAGCGACCAGAACTTTGGACCGCAGCGATCAGTGCAGTTCCACTCTGCGACATGCTTCGCTACCAAGACTTCCTGCTTGCCAAGTACTGGGTTCCGGAATACGGCGCAAGCAGTGATGCCAACGCCTTCAAGTGGCTGAATGCATATTCGCCGTACCAGAATGCAAAGAAGGGCACCAAGTATCCAGCCGTGCTATTTACTGCTGGTGAGAATGACAGCCGCGTTCACCCGCTGCATGCGCGCAAGATGGCCGCGCTGCTGCAAGCGAATACCGGTAGTGATTCCGCTGCGGAACCGATCCTTCTATACATCGATCGCGACGCTGGACACGGCGCAGGCAAGCCGCTTGAGGCCCGCGTTCGTGAAGCTGTTGATCAATGGTCGTTCCTGATGTGGCAGACCGGCGCGTGCAACTGACGCCTGCCGAAACTGTTCGAATCGGTGCGCTCGCCTCGGGGGGCGGGCGCACCGTTATCAATATTGCGCATGCGTGTGCGCGTGGCGAGATTCCGGCGATGGTTGCGGTATGCGTAGTCACGCGTGCTGATGCCGGCGCTGCGGTGCGCTGCCAATCGCACGGCATTCCCGTGGCCGTTGTGGAGCCAGAACCAGCCGAGACATTTGATGATCGAGTGGATGCGGCACTGCGCGCGTACGACGTGAATTTCGTGTGCCTCGCTGGGTACCTGCGGCGATTCCGCGTGGGTGGGGCGGATGCGTGGAAGGGTCGCGCGCTCAATATTCACCCGGCGCTGCTGCCGGAGTTTGGTGGTCAGGGAATGTACGGCGATCGAGTGCATCGCGCGGTACTTGAGGCGGGAAGCACGGAATCCGGCTGCACCGTGCACTGGGTGGACGGCGCGTACGACACCGGCAAGCACGTAGTGCAGCGACGCTGCCCGGTGCTGCCGGGCGACAGCGCGGAAGCCTTGGCGGCGCGCGTCTTCCAGGAGGAATGCCTGGCGTATCCAGAGGCGCTCCGGCAGGTTCTCGGCGGCGGGTGACGGCCGAAGGCTGCCGGCTTGCGAGCAGAAATACTGCGGAACTGAGTGGAAGTTGACGAAACTGGGCAATCAAGACTGGGCATCCACCCGGTCTGCGCTTACTCTTTTTGTAGGAATGCGCCGCTTCATTGCCGCCATTGCGATCGTGGTGCTCACTGGTCGAGCGTCTGCACAGAGCTCTTCGCCGGTAGCGCCAGGCATCTCGGATCGACCGCCCGCCACCGCACCCGCGGGACCGGGGCGGAAGGGATTAGCAGGTACGCCCTCCGGCGGATCTTCGCCCGCCCTGCCCCCCGTTGTCACCGCTCCGCAACCGCGCAACGACCCGCGCGCTCGACGCCAACAAGACGAGTGGCGGCGCGATCATCCGGGCGACACCTACCACTACTCCATCGACGAAGTGCATCGCATGGTTTTTGCCAGTTGCCTTGATGATGCAAGCCAAGCAGACATGCAGAAGATGCTTGCTGCGCAGATTGATCAACAGGCGGCCACGCTCTTTGAGGCGCCGCCGGACACGGAGATATTTGTTGCAGTTGCGACGCCGGCAGACATCAAGAAAATATTCGCTGACAGTCCCACTAGTGCCGGCATGTACGAACATCCGCGGCGGCGCATTGTCACGGGCGATATCGGAACGGTTCTCCGCCATGAATACACGCATGCCATGCACTTTGGTCACATGGAACGGCTCGGTCAACCACATGTGATGTGGGTGCAGGAAGGACTTGCCGCGCTGTATGAGGTGTACGAACTTGCACCGGACACTTCCATCCGATTTGTACCGACGGAGCGGCATAATCAGGCACGAAAGGCTGCAGCCAACAAGCGCGCCATCTCGTTGGCACAGGTGTTCACCATGAACCCGGATGAATTCATGGCGAAGAGTCAGACGCTCTATCCGGTGGTGCGATCTGTCTTTGAATACATGGCCGATCAAGGAAAGTTGCGCGCTTGGTACAAGCGGTATGTGGACACCTTTGCGCAGGATCGCTCTGGGCGCCGCGCGATTGAGGACATCTTTGGCGCCACCATCGATGAGTTTGAAACCAGTTGGCGCGCGTGGGTCTTGGCGCGCCCCGCTGTTGATGTTGCCGTGGGGCGCGGGGATCGCAACGTTGGCGTGGATATCAAAGCGGCCACGGACGGTGTGGAAGTGACGCGGGTGGCGCGCGGATCGGCGGCACAACGCGCGGGAATTGTTGCTGGCGATGTCATCGTTGCAATTGACGGAACCCCCGTTCGTTCACCCCGTGAATGGACCGAAGCGACCGCAGCAATTCGCGTGCCAGAATTGGCGATCACCATTCGCCGCGCGGGGAAACGCAGCGAAATCACTCTGATATTTGACGCCCAAGCCAGCGCGATGCTGCGCGGCGCGAGCGGGCATGCAATCGTCACTCCTGCCGAATTTCAATGGGCCGAAATTCTGGTTGGATTTCTTTACACGGCCCAGTTCGCATCAGAAAGTTGATAAGCCATGCATATCACCATCAGCGCGAAACATATGGAACTGACGCAACCCATTCGGGATTACATCGAGCGAAAGATGTCGCGGCTACCGCACTTCTTTAATCGGCTACAAGAAATCCGAGTCATCATTGAGCGAGTGCCTCACGGGTACCACGTGGAAGTGGTGAGTGACGTTGAGCACCATAAGGACTTTGTGACTAACAGTGAGCATCGTGACTTGTATGCCTGTGTGGATCTCGTTTCCGACCGGGCGGTACGGCAATTGCATGAATGGAAAGACCGCATTCGCGGCGCCAAGAAGCACATTGGGACGCGCCGAAGGCTTGACTAACGCGTCATCGCGCGCGATCACTGAATTCTGTACCCTGTGCGGTCGCCGGACACTCCGGCGGCCGCCTTTTGCTTGAGTCTGCACTCGGGCCGATCGCGCAGTCAGTGCACTCGCAGTTGCAAGGAAAACCCCCACCATGAAGCTCCGCGACATCGTCGTCGAGAAAGCCATCATCGCACCGCTTAAGTCGACCAAGCGCGACGATGCGATCCGCGAATTGGTAGAGGTGCTGGCCGCCCAAGGCGCCGTCAAGCCGGCACTGATTGAGGAACTTTCCAAGGCGGTCATCAAGCGCGAGAAGCGTGGCTCCACCGGATTTGGTCATGGAGTTGCGGCGCCACACGTCAAGACCACTGAAGTGCAGCGCGTCTTTGTGGCCGTGGGCATCGCTCCGGGCGGACTTGAGTTTCAGGCGCTCGACAAGCAGTTGGTGCATGTGGTGTTCCTGCTCTTGTCACCAGAAGATCGTCCAGAAGAACATATTGACGCCATGGAGTGCATCTTTGGCGTTCTCACCCAAGATAAGTTCCGACGCTTTCTGCGCCAGGCAAAGACCCCGGCGGAAGTGTGGGGTCTCCTTGAGGAGGCCGACTCCGCTGCGCAGTCGCGTTGAATGTTGAACTCTGCACTGACCACTATTCAGAACTCCCTCGGGCTGCATGCGCGGCCGGCGATGGCGTTTGTTGATGCGGCAAACGGATTTGAGTGCGATGTTCGCGTGCGTCGCACGGATGGCGATGAAACGGTGGACGGCAAGAGCATCATGCAAATGCTGCTCTTGGCTGCAACGCAAGGGACGGAGCTGGAGATCACTTGCGATGGTTCCGACGCAAGCAAGGCGCTGGCCGCCCTGCTGCGGTTAGTGGAGGCGAAGTTTGACGAAGAATGACGCCACCACCCAGCAAAGCGCGCGTGCGCATGATGCCGACGCGCTGTCACGCGCTGAACGCGTGACTATTGTTGGCGAGGGACAAATGGGCATGGTGCTCGCGGCAATGCTCGCAGAGCGCGGCGTGCCGGTGTGCGTTTGGGGGCCATTTCCCGCGGTGATTGAAGAACTTGCGCGCACGCGGCGTTCGCCACGGATGCCTGGGTTGGTGATTGATGCAGCCGTGCGATTTGAGCATGACGGCGCACGTGCACTCGCCGACGCAACGCTGGTGGTGAGCGCCATTCCAACGCAGTTTGTGCGTGCGGCATGGCAACCGATCGCGGCGCATCTCGCCCGTGATGTTCCGGTGGTGAGTGTCACCAAGGGGATCGAAGACGAGACTCTGCTGCGACCAAGTCAGGTGATTGCAGATGCGGCGCGGATGGCTCACGGCGAACGCCAAGTGGCGGTACTGAGTGGACCAACGATCGCGGCGGAACTTGCGATGCGGTTACCGGCCACCATGGTGAGTGCCAGTACTGATGCAGCGCTTGCCGAACGCGTGCAGCGGACATTCTCATTGCCGTGGCTTCGGATTTATACGAACTCCGATGTGGTTGGTGTTGAGATTGCTGGTGCTGCGAAGAACGTGGTGGCGATTGCCGCCGGCATGGTCGACGGGCTGGGCCTCGGCTCCAATGCAAAGAGCGCGTTGCTGGCACGCGGGCTGGCGGAAATCGTTCGGCTGGGATCGGCACTCGGCGCGCGGCCGGAAACGTTCTTTGGAATCGCCGGTGTTGGCGACCTGGCGACCACGTGTTTCAGCCCCGAAGGACGGAATCGTTCCTGCGGTGAAGCGATCGGACGGGGCGAAGGGCTTGCGGAGTATTTGGCTCGAACCGACTCGGTGGTTGAAGGCGTGGCGACATCGCACGCATTGCTTGCACTTGCCGAGCGACACGGGGTGGATATGCCCATCGTGCGCGCGGTGGAGTCGATTCTCTTTCACGGCACCACCCCGGCCCACGCCATCCGCGACCTGATGGGGCGCGAAGCAGGCGCCGAGCGGGTGGGATAAGCGCGATTTCAGCCTGAAATGTGTGGCGTGATGGGCCGGGCGAAACACTGACCCAACCGGGCGGTGGCGGCGTACTATTCCCTTCATGAGCACTGCACCTGCGCCTCTTGCTGGCTTGAATTCCGCTGACCAGCAGCCCCGACGCCCCTCCGCTGCCGAGGCGCTTGCCTCTGGTGGCAGCCAACTTGAACGACGATTGGTAGTGGCACTCTCGGGTGGCATGTTGCTGTTGGTCTCATGGCTTGGACGATCGCTCTTTGACTTTGCTGAGAATGTCACGCAGATCCCCGCCGCTATTGGCGCGATCATTGTTGCTACCCCGCTCTTCACTGGCGCGGTGCGCGAACTGCGCGAAGGTCGCCCCAGTGGTAACGCGTTGGCAAGTTTGGCCGTGCTGGCCGCGATGGCGAACAACTTCTTCCTGCAGGCCGGATTCCTTGCGTTCTTCTTGTGGCTTGCAGAACTGATTCTGAGCCGCACTGCGTGGGGCGCACAACGTGCGATTCGCGAACTGGTGGAACTCACTCCTGGTGAAGCGCGCGCAGTGGGTGCTGATGGCACGGAGCGACAGATGCCGCTCGCGCAGGTGCGCGTTGGTATGACGGTGCGCGTGCGCCCCGGCGAGAATCTGCCGGCTGACGGCGTGGTGACGGTTGGTAGTACTTCGATCAATCAGGCTTCGCTGACTGGTGAAAGTGTGCCGGTTGAAGCGCTGCCTGGAACACAGGTGTATGCCGGTACCACGAACATCACTGGTCAGATTGATATCAATGTGACTGCTGTTGCTGGCGAGACCACCATCGGCAAGGTTGAGAATCTGATTCGCGAGGCAGAGAAGTCCAAGACCGCGCGGCAGGAACTCATTGAGAAGCTTTCAAACTATTACGTTCCGGTAGTGCTGATGGTGGCCGGGCTGGTATGGTTCTTCACTTCAAAGAGTGCTGATCAGGCAACGCGCGATGCCGCTGCGGTGCGTGCGATTACTGTGCTGGTGGTGACTACGCCGGGCGCGCTTCTCATTGCGTATCCAACTGCGATGGTTGCGGCGTTTGCTGCTGCGGCGCGCTTAGGAATCATGGTGAAACAAACGAGCACGCTTGAAGCTGCCGGCTCGGTTGACACGGTGGTGATGGATAAGACTGGCACGCTAACCACCGGCAAATTTGCAGTGAGTCGCTTGGTGCCTGCTGAAGGTGCGGACGGTGCCGCGTTGTTGCAAGCCGCTGCTGACGCTGAGCAGAGTTCCAATCACCCGCTCGCGCGCAGCATCATGGACACCGCGGCGCGCGCACGCATTGCACCGATTGCCGTCAGTGACTACAAGGAAATTCCTGGTCGCGGCGTGCAGGCATCAACGCCTGCAGGCATGGTGTTTGCCGGACGCGGTATGTGGATTGCCGAATTGAACGCCGGCGCTGCGGCGCAGGTGAAATCAGTTGAAGAGAAGCTTGAAGGCATGAGCGGCGTGCACGTGATGCTCGGCGATCGCTATTTGGGTGCGGTTGGTCTTGAGGACAAGTTGCGTCGCAACGCAGCGGAGACGGTGGCTGAACTGCGACGTCTTGGAGTGCGCCGCGTGGTGATGTTCACCGGCGACCGCCTGAGTGTGGCGAAGCGCGTGGGCGAAGCCGTGGGCGTCGATGCAATTGAAGCCGAGTGCTTGCCTGAGGAGAAGCACGAGGAATTGAAGTACCTGATCCGCAAGGGAAATCGCACGCTGGTAGTGGGCGACGGAATCAATGACGGACCGATGTTGGCAAGCGCGGATGTTGGCGTGGCCATGGGTCTTTCCGGTAGTGACATTGCAACCAACAGCGCGGGCGTTGCGCTGATGAATGATGATCTGCGCAGTATTCCGTTCTTGTTGGAACTGGCGCGCAAGGCCAAGGGCATTGTGGCGATGAACATTGGCGCCAGTCTGTTGCTGGCGCTGGTTGGCTTGGCGCTTGCGGCAACTGGTCGCATTGATATTTGGGTGACCCCGTTCTATCAGGCGACGGCGTATGTGTTTGTGATTGCCAACAGCTTGCGCTTGGTGCGTTTCGGCGAAGACTTCGCTGCGGCGGAGGAGATGCGCCGGACGCAGGACGCCATGACGGTGGTCAAGCCGGTGCGCGCGGCGCAGAAGCTGTAATCCCGTTACGATGGAAAAATGCACCATTGCCTGCGCTGTCACTACGCGCTTGGTCCCCTGCCGGGGGTGCCAGCAGATCAGTTCGGTGAGTTCACGGCAGATGTGCGCTGCCCGGAGTGCGCATTAGAGATTCCTAAGGGCGCACGGATTCTGGTGGGCAGTTCCACCGAAGCTGGCGCACAGCCGCTGACGAGTCGGCGGCGGATGCGACAGATACTGCTTGCGTTCGCGCCATGCGTGTACCTCCTGATGATCGGAATTCAAGGTCTGGTGGCGCTCGTTGCGCAAGGCGTCGCAGGATTCACCGTGTGGAACGCGATACGTGCGCTGTCTTTGGTGGGAATGGGCTTCATCATCTGGGGGGCGTGGCGGAAGTGGACGCCGGTCGAAGGCAGTGACGGGAGAGCACCGGCGTCTTGGGATACGCGCTGGCTATGCGTACCGGGAGCGCTCGAGGTGTTCAGCGGCGAGACGACGGACCCCG
>JBILYM010000058.1:0-9521 GCA_044377725.1 Phycisphaerales bacterium | reverse complement strand
CAGCAGCGTGCTTGAAACCGAATGAGCCCGCCCATCAACGGCGCGCAGAGGCATAACTGATGGATATCACAAACGAAACTCACGACCACGCTGAATCCGGTGCAGACGCGCACACCACGCGCACCGACGGCGGCAAGACGCTCGCCCGCGGTCGCGATGCCCTCGCGAAGAGCGCTGGCCCCCGCTTGGCAGACTTCGGCGTTGAGACGGGCAAGGCTCTTGAGCCAAACCGCCGCGGCAAGAAGGCCGCCGACGTAGTGACCGCGACGCCAGAGGATGATTCTGAACTCCCGATGTTCCGGGACGGATTCAACTGGTTCGTGCTCCGCGTTGCCTCCAACAAGGAGGACTCGGTCCGCAGCACGCTGTTGCGCAAGGTGCAGATCGAAGGCCTGGAGAAGGCTGTTGGGCGCATCATGGTGCCCACCGAGAAGACCAAGACCCTCAAGGGTGGCAAGCAGAAGATCACCGAAACCAAGCTGTATCCCGGCTACGTGTTCGTGGAAATGCGCTTGGAAGCTGATGGTCGCATCCCACAGGATGTGTTCTTCCTGATCAAGGAAACCACCGGCGTCGGCGATTTCGTCGGTACCGCTGGTCGACCCACTCCGATGGGACCTGCCGAGGTGGAGAAGATGCTGTTCGACAGCCGTCCCGCCGAGCAGATGCCGCAGGTCAAGATGGACTTTGCTGCTGGCGACGCCGTCACCATCAAGGAAGGCCCGTTCCAGAATTACGAAGGAACGGTCGAGAGCACCTTGCCGGACAAGGGAATCGTTCGCGTCCTGGTCACGATCTTCGGCCGCCAAGTTCCGGTGGACGTCGAGTACTGGCAGGTTGCGAAGGCTGGCACATAAGTACGCGGGCAGAGCCCAATACGGTGGCTAGACTGCGTGTATGGCAACGATTTCCACGGACCGGATCTCGACCGCGCATGACGGACCTCGCGCGTTCACTCGCACTCTTTCTATCGGCATGGCCGCAGCATCAGTGATGCTGGTGAGCGGGTGCTCTGCGCCGCGCACGTGGCCTTCCGTATCAGGTAGCCCGGGCATCTCTGCTGACACGCCTCCGCTTCCGCAAGTGGTGGTGTCGGCGCTGAAGTTTGCGCATCAGGAAATTGCCAAGGACACGCCGCTTGTTTACAACCTGCCGGCAGAGATCAATCTTGGTGCATGGAAGACGTTTGAGCGCGACCTTGCACCAGCGAAGGCCATGTGCCCGGGTGACACGCACGTGTGGACGGTGCGTCAGGCACGCATTGATGGCAGCAAGGCGCAGGTGGATGTTGAGTATCCATCGCGTGATGGTTTCTATCAAACGGTGACCGTGCACATGCAAGGCGCTACTGGTGGATTTGATTACAAGCCAGCATTCCTGCAGTACTGGAAGATTCCTGTGAAGGACCCAGTGTGTCAGCAGCCGCTTGCGGTGGTTGAGCGTTTGCGCGCAGCGTGTGGCAGCATTGCCGCCCGGTGCAGTATTGAGCACAGCACCCGATGGCATCAGTGGTCCAGGCGGAATGAATCCGCAGCCCGTTGCGCCGGCAAATTCCGCTGTGCCGCCAAAGGCTGTTCCTGCAGGAGCCGCTGAGGAGCCTTCGAAGTGACGGCTGCTGGTCTCGCCGCTGCACGCGAGATCGCCAAGGACATCAAGCTTTCGCACTCCGTGTTTGCGCTGCCATTTGCGCTCTTAGGAGCGTTTGTTGCATTGCCGGACGGCCCCATTGACTGGCGCGCGTTGTCGCTTTCAGCGCTCCTGGTAGTTGGATGCATGGTGAGCGCGCGCACGGCAGCGATGGTGGCAAATCGATTGCTTGACCGAGGAATTGATGCGCGCAATCCGCGTACGGTTTCGCGCGCGTTGCCGGCCGGGCGCGTTGCAGTCTGGCAAGTGCGCGTGGCGTTGCTGGTGTCGTCTGCAGTGTTTGTGATGTTGTGCGGGCTGTTTGGTGTGCTGCAGAACAATTGGTGGCCGTTGGCGCTGGCGTTGCCGGTGCTCTTCTGGATTTGTTCCTACGGGTTCTTTAAGCGATTCACCATGCTCTGCCATGTATGGCTTGGCGCAAGTTTGGCCATCAGCCCCGTGGCAGCGGGTATCGCGGTGCGTTCTGCGGCGGTGTTTGAGCCGGGGCCGTGGCTCTTGGCGGGCGCGGTGCTGTTCTGGGTGGCGGGCTTTGATGTGTTGTACGCCATGCAGGATGTTGAAGTGGATGTTCGTGATGGCTTGCACAGCATGCCAGCACGCATGGGAGTGCAGCGCGCCAATTGGGCGTCGCGCGCCATGCATGTGGTGTCAGTGTTGCTGTTGATTGCATGTTGGCGCGCAGTGCCGGCGCTGAGTGGCGGGGTTGGATTTGCAGCAGCCATCGGGCTTGCAACGGTGGTGATTGCCTCTGAGCATGTATTGCTTGCCCGAGCGGGTGCAGTGGGAATTGCCAAGCACTTCACCACGCTCAACGGAATTGTCTCGCTTGCGCTTGGTGGCGCTGGTATCGCTTCGATCATCGCCGCGCGCGGCTGAGGTGCACTGAATGCAAGCAGAGAATGGCAAATCATCAGCGAACGCGCGTACTGACGGGGAGAGTGCCGCCGGTGGCGCGGTAAAGACAGCAGCTCCGCGATTCCCACGGATCTCGCCAGCGCGGATTCAGCCTGCGGGCGAATTGGGCGAGGCGTTGCGTGCAGCGCTGTTAGCGGAAATTGATGTTGCCCTCCGCGAGTGTGATGGCTTGGCAAGTTGGGAGCAGCCGCGGCGGCGTCGCGCAGTGCATGAAATTCGGCGCGCGCTCAAACGATTCCGTTCGGGCGCGAGTCTCTGTAAGGGTGCAGTGGATGCAGTGGAAGTCCGCGCCGTGCAAGAGGAAGTGCGCGGAACGGCGGAGCGGCTGTCTGCCACGCGTGATCGTGATGTGCTGATTGAGACCATCGCTGGTGTGTGTGAGGTGTTTCCGCCCACCTCACGGCGCAGTGTGCAGGCGATTGCCGTAGCGGTCTTGGCGCCAGAGAAAGCCACCACTGCCAGCGCTGACTGGCAGCAGGCCGCGGCAATTCTTCGATCGCAGTTAGAAGGAATGCGAACTCGGATGCTGGCTGCGGACTTGCGCGCGGTTGGGCCCGATGGCATTGCGGACGCCATCGCTCGGCGTTGGCGGCGGGCTCGACGCTCGGCGGCAGTGCCGTGGAATGCGGAGCACTTGGATTCGCTGCATGAGGTGCGCAAGGAGTGCCAGCGCATCGCTGCGCAATTGGTGTTGATCTCTCGGCTTGGTCCGCGGCGCAAGTTGGAAACCCTGGCTGCCGACTTGGGAAGCGTGGTTTCCAAGATTGGCGAGGACCGTGATCTTGGGTTGCTTGAGGGGCTGCTCACCGAGCGGCGCGCGGAGTTCCCAGATCCGCGGCAGGTGGCCGAGATGCTTCGACAAGTGCACGAGCGCCGACAGCGGTTGCTTCGTTCCGCGTATCGAAGAGCCACCAAGGTGCTTGACCACAAGGCGGGGTCGATCCGGAAGTTAATCTCGACGGGACGCGCCGGGTAACCTGCGCGCCCCATGAGCGGAAAAGAACAGCAGCAACAGAAGGGCGCCGCGAACACCGGTGCAGCAAAGACGGCCATCACTCCTACTCGTGAGGAGAACTACGCCGAGTGGTATCAGCAGGTGGTTCGCTCTGCGGATCTTGCGGAGAACAGTCCGGTGCGTGGCTGCATGGTGATCAAGCCGTGGGGCTACGCCATGTGGGAGAACGTGCAGCGCGTGTTGGATGGCATGTTCAAAGCCACCGGCCACAAGAACGCATACTTTCCGCTGTTCATTCCGCTTTCATTCTTGGAGAAGGAGGCTGCGCACGTTGACGGCTTCGCCAAGGAATGTGCAGTGGTGACGCATCACCGCCTCAAGGCTGGCCCGAACGGCAAGCTGATTCCGGATGGGGAACTTGATGAGCCATTGATCGTTCGCCCAACCAGTGAGACCATCATTGGCGCCACGTTTGCAAAGTGGGTGCAGAGTTACCGCGACCTTCCACTCCTCATCAACCAGTGGGCGAACGTTGTTCGTTGGGAGATGCGCACGCGCCTGTTCTTGCGCACCACCGAATTCCTCTGGCAGGAAGGCCACACCGCGCATGCCACGGAAACCGAAGCCGTGGAAGAGACCATGCAGATGCTCCGCGTCTACGCGGACTTTGCAGAGAATTGGATGGCCATGCCGGTGATCCAAGGCCGCAAGACTGAAAGCGAGCGATTCCCAGGCGCAGTGGAGACGTATTGCATCGAAGCCATGATGCAGGATCGCAAGGCATTGCAGGCTGGAACAAGCCATTTCTTGGGACAGAACTTTGCCAAGGCAAGTGAGATTCAGTTTCTTGATGCCGATGGTCAGCAGAAATTTGCGTGGACAACCAGTTGGGGCGTGAGCACGCGTTTAATTGGTGCGCTGATCATGACGCACTCTGATGACGACGGCCTCATGGTTCCGCCGCGCTTGGCGCCAACGCACATTGTGATTCTTCCCGTGTTGCACAAGCCGGAGTCTGCGCCGCAGGTGTTGGAGTATTGCAAGGCGCTCGCTGCCGAACTTCGTACGCAGCAGTTTGCTGGTCGTGGCATTGAAGTGGAGATCGACGCGCGTGACTTGCGCGGTGGCGACAAGATGTGGCAGTGGGTGAAGAAGGGTGTTCCAGTGCGCATTGAAGTTGGCCCGCGTGATATCGAGCAGGGCGCCGTCTTCATGGCGCGCCGCGATCGGAGCGCCAAGGACAAGGCGTCGATGCCGCGCGATGAGTTTGTGCGCGGGGCGTCCGCACTGTTGCAGGAGATTCAGGACGGCATGCTGGCGCGGGCGATGGCGTTCCGCGCTGAGCACACGCGGCGGATTGACACTCGGGAGGAGTTTGAGGCGTTCTTCACACCGAAGCGTGCTGGCGACGACAACACCCCGTCCGAGATCCATGGCGGCTTTGCGTTGGCGCACTTCTGCGGCGACGCGGCGGTAGAGACTGATGTGAAGGGTCGGCTGGGTGTAACCGTGCGGTGCATTCCGCTGGACATGGCCAACGAGCCGGGCACCTGTGTCATCACCGGGCGGCCGAGTACTGGGCGAGTGGTGTGGGGTAAGTCGTATTAACGCCCCATAATTGAACTCTGCAGAGAAATCTTCGCTTTCGCCCTGAATTAGGGGGGCGTTTGCTGTGCGTGCGCCCAATCTGTGGCATGATCCGGATGCCCGCGGGTCAGTGCGACCTCGGACATCACGCTTCGGTTCTTGGATTTCGAGAGAGGAAAAGGAATGCGCTTCATCGCGTCTATCGTCGCTGCTTCGTTGGTTGCAGGCTCGGCTCAGGCTGGGCTTGTGAATCCACTTATTCCGTCGTGGTCGGGTGGACCGAACACGCAGTTTGCGCAGTGGGATTCGTTCACGCAGGCATCTGGTGGGTCAAACATTCCCGATACAGCTGGCTCATCACCGTTCTCGTTGATGAACTTTGCTCCGGGAGCATTCGTGACCGGATCTGGCAATCTCTACAGCATCAATACGGCGCTGTACCTGATGGTCACGGGTGGAACGCTTGGCAACGCCGCATCGCCTACACAGGTAGTGATGAACGTTGCTGCTGCTGGATCGTTGTTGAACACCGCCGGCGTCCGCCTTTCGCTCTTTGATAATGCTGGCAACAGCATGCAGCTTGCGCCGAGTAGTAGCGAACTGCGTGCTAATGCCCCTGCGCAACCGCAAGGCGCCATCCAAACGTGGGCGTTCACTTGGAACACTGCGTTCGTGCCGTTCCAAGCAAGCGGCTTCCGAGTGGAGTTTGCTGCAAGTGCACCAAGTATGTCACTGGACGCGGTACGTTTGGACATGCAATATGTGCCGGCACCGGGCGCATTGGCGCTACTGGCCATTTCAGCGTTTACAGCGACCCGCCGACGCCGCTAATCGGAATCCGGATTTCTCCGGTTCATATCTCATTGTCACGCCTCCGCCCGCTTGCATTCGTGCAGCGGGCGGTTCTTTTTGGGAACCTACCGTTGGTGGCTGGCATCAAAGACGAGTGGCGGCTTGTTTGGTGAGCGCCCTTCAACTTTCAACGCCCACCCAGTGAGTAGCCGCGGCGTCAACATTCCGAACAACGGAGATTCCCAACATGCTCTTTCGACAAATCAACGACTCCAAGCTTGCCCAGTACGCGTACCTGATTGGATGCCAGCGCACGGGTGAAGCCATTGTGTTTGATCCCGAGCGTGATGTGGACCAGTACATCGCCGCTGCTGCGCGTGAGGGGCTGCGCATTGTGGCGGTCGCAGAGACGCACATTCATGCCGACTTCTTGAGCGGCGCGCAGGAACTTGCACGACAAGTGGGCGCGCATGTCTATGTCAGCGGCGCGGGTGGCGATGATTGGCAATCAAAGTGGGTGAAGCCATTCAAGCACACGCTGTTGCAAGACGGCACAGAATTTGCGGTGGGCGGAATTCGGTTCCGCGCCGTGCACACCCCCGGTCATACGCCGGAGCACATGAGTTACTTGGTGATCGACCAAGGTGGCGGCGCGACCGCAGCGATGGGAATGGTCACTGGCGACTTTGTATTTGTGGGTGACCTTGGTCGACCGGATCTCTTAGAAAGCGCCGCTGGACAAGTGGGCATTGCTGAACCCAGCGCGCATGCCTTGTGGCGGAGCGCGCGCAAGTTCGTGGAGCTACCGGGGTACTTACAAGTGTGGCCGGCGCACGGGGCCGGGAGTGCCTGTGGCAAGGCACTTGGCGCCATTCCACAGTCCACGGTTGGATATGAAGTTGCCAACAGTCCAGTGTTGAAACTGGTGAGTGACGAAACCGCATTCGTGAAAGACATCTTGTCTGGCCAGCCCGAGCCGCCGCTTTACTTTGCGCGCATGAAGGCGTTGAACCGCGATGGGGTTCCGCCGCTTGGTGCTGTTCCGGTGCCGCCCGTGGTAGTGGACGTGCGCGCTCATGCAGCAGCGTGGGAGGCGCCCGGGACGGTGGTGGTGGACACCCGGCCGTGGCCTGCATTCCGAGATGGTCATCTGCCCGGAGCGCTGTACGCACCTCTGGGAAAGATGTTGCCAATGGTGGTTGGTTCGTTCGTCAAACCAGAAGAGCGAATCGTCTTGGTATGTGAGCTAGCGCGAGCGGACGAGATTGTTCGGGACCTTGTTCGGATTGGCTATGACCGCGTTATTGCGGTGGTTGCGCCGGATTCCATGGTCGCCACGGGTGGCGTCAAGCTTGAGACCACGCCAGAAATGACTGCTGCCGAAGCGAATGCGGCGCGGGGCAGTTCGTTCATTCTGGATGTGCGCGGTGCTGCGGAATATGAAGTTGGGCATCTTGAGGAGGCCTTCAACGTGGCATACACGCGCTTGTTACCGCACATTGCGAAATTGCCACGCGGCGAGCGCATCGTGGTGCATTGCGCACTCGGTGGGCGATCGGCAGCCGCAACGTCCATGCTTCGACGCATGGGCTTTGACGCCGTGAACGTGGCCGGTGGGTTTGAGGGTTGGAAGAAGGCGGGGTTGCCCACTGCGGCACCTGCATCATCGCGGGCGCCAGCATTGAGTGGTGCAGCCGCGGCCAGCAAGCCGGGCGGTGGTTGTTGCGGCGGGTCATGCCATGGATGACTTGGTGATTGAGATCGCCAGTGGACTGGTTGTTGGTGCAGGCATGGGATTGGTGGGCGCTGGTGGTGCCATCTTCACAGTGCCGATCTTTGGCATTGTGCTTGGTCATGCACCGAAGGCGGCATTCATTGAAGCCTTGGCGGTGACCGGTGGAATTGCATTGGTATCTGGACTCATTGCCGCCCGCCGTGGCTTGGTGGACTGGCGCTGTGTTCTGATCTTTGGCAGCGCGGGGATCGTTGGCACGCAGTTGGCGACACCGCTCGCAGTGCGCATGAACCCGACCGTTCAGGTGTTGCTCTTTGCGTTGGTGGCAGTGGTGGCTGCGTGGCGCATGTGGAAATCAGGGAGCGATCCGGAAACTCCGCAAGACGGTGGCTCGGCACGGGATGCCAACGCACCGATCGGGCCAGGCGCGATAGCCAGTGACGCAGCAGGTGCTTCGCTGGTGATGGAGTCAGCGCGTGACTGGCCCGTGCGCTCATTAGCGATTGGCACGGGCATTGGTGCGCTCACTGCGATTCTTGGTGTCGGCGGCGGGTTCATTTTGATTCCCGCGCTGGTGGTGGTGGAGCGCATGCCAATGCGGATCGCTGTTGGCACCAGTCTCACGGTCATTGTGATCAATGCCACTGCGGGCCTGCTTGGGCAGTGGTGGTCGGGCGGATGGGCACAGGTGCATATTGATGTTCCAACAGTGGCGATCACCATTGCGGGCGGAATCGTTGGCAGTATTTTTGGTGGAGCGCTGGCGCGGCGCATTCCGCAAGCTGCACTTCGTAGCACGTTTGCGTTACTACTACTCATTGCCGGACTCGGACTTGCTGCGAAGCATTTATTGAGTGCGGTGTGACATCATTGCGCTACATGATGTTCGGTTCCATCTGCACGTACCAATAAAGGAGACGGCGTCACGCTTCTTTCGAAGGGACGCCGCCTCTCGTGGGGGCATGAGTTGTATGAAGCAGCGCTATCTACTGCAGCAGTTCGCAGCACTTGCGCCATTGGTTGCACGGTTCCACGGCATT
The DNA here is from genome assembly GCA_044377725.1 of Phycisphaerales bacterium. Classification (GTDB taxonomy): domain Bacteria; phylum Planctomycetota; class Phycisphaerae; order Phycisphaerales; family SM1A02; genus UBA966. The sequence goes on along the minus strand of JBILYM010000058.1, from coordinate 850 downwards.
TTCATAAGAATGGTTGAAAGCATGCATATGCCGGTGGCTCCGGCAGTGAGGAGTCCGGCACCAATGAATCCCGTGCCCACGAAGAACCATGGGCTCACGGTGGCTGCAAGTGCGCTGCATGCAATCAACAGCACTCCAACCGTCACCATGACTTGGCGCATGATCGGGAGTGGCGCCTTGCTGTCAGTGACGGTGGGAAGACCAGCGCGCTCCCATGCAATGATGCCGCCATCAATCACGGAGACGTTGGTTCGACCAGCGTTGCGCAGTTCGGTGGCAACTTGGCCGGCACGACCGCCGGATCGACACAAGATGAGTAGTTGCTGGTTGGCTGGGGACTCTGGAAATGACGCGGCTCGGAACGACGAACTTGGCTGAAGGAGGGTGTTGGGCACGTGTTGGCGCCGATGTTCATCAGGTTCGCGCACGTCAATGATGGTTGCTTCGCCTGCTTGCACACGGCGCGCGGCGTCGCTGGGAGTGATGGTGGGTGCGCAAGCAGTAGTTTTTGCGGTTGGAATGGCGGTGCTAGTAGTCATGGTGTGTATGAGCCGAGTCACGGGTCGATGGTTCCCGGAAATGTGGGAATTGCAATGGTGGCGGGCGTGCTGACGGGAGTTATCCGGGGGCGGAAAATATCCTGAACCCCACGAATCCCATGAATCCCCCGCGGGCCTGTCATGCCGCGGGTTCGATACGCTTGCTGCATGGCAGCCAAATCCGCACTACCGGCAGATCCACGGCGGGCGATCGCTGAGCTTGTTACTCGCTGTGGGCCCATGTTGCATGCGGTGGTCTTGCGCTTGACGCGTAATCGCGCCGATGCAGATGATGTTGTGCAAGAAGCGTT
>JBILYM010000290.1:0-3192 GCA_044377725.1 Phycisphaerales bacterium | reverse complement strand
CGATTGGGCGCACGAACGCGCCGTCTCCTGGCACCAACCGACCCACGTGCTATCAGCGTGGGGATGCCCCCAAACGCACACACGCCCCTAGACGCGTGAGCGTCAGGGGGCGTGGAGTGTGGACGCTGGCCGGAGCCAGCGTGGAGTGCAGAGTGATGTCAGGCGCGACGGCGGCGGGCGGCAAAGCCAGCGAGACCGAGAAGAGCCACGGCGCCCGGAGCAGGAACCGCAAAGGTGCTCGTACCCGAGGCCTCGACGCCAGTCACGCCATCCTTGATGGATGCGGAGGCGCTGAAGTTCCAGGCGGCGTTGTTGCCGGCAATCACAAGGTGAGCGCACCAGATGCCGCGGGTGGCAGCAGCGGCACCTGTGCCGTTCACACGACCAACCATACCGAGCAGGCTCTCGGAGACGTTGTCAACCGAGGTTGGATTGACGGTGTACCAACCAGCCAAGTTTGGAATGGTGGTGGCAGCAGCAGAATCAATGGTTGCATTCCAACTGGTGCCGGTGAAGTTCGTGTCGGGGTTGGTGCTCGGTGAGGCGTAGTACTCGCCACCGTACTCACCACCTAGCCAGGTGCCAGCGGTCATGAAGCTGTCATTCAAGGTGTTGCGGGTGGAGGTAAAGCCGTTCGTGTCAGGCTTCCAGGTCTTGGTGCCCAGGTCATTCTTCTGGACGAACACGGTGTCGCTGACGGTGTTGTAGACGCCGAGAAACTTGTCGCTCGCGTTCGAGACGCCTGCAAAGACGTCAACGATGGTGTTGCCACCAACGTTGCGGGCGGAAGCCACGAAGCCCAGAAAGCCAGCGTTGGCGGAGGAGGTAACGGCAGAAACGGCAGAGACGGCGAGGATCATGTTCTTCATATTGGGGACCTTTTGGATAGTGCGATACAGCATTCAGCGAGCGCGGCAGAGTGTGGACATGGTTATTGATCCAGAACTCAACTGCGTCTGATATCGCGCTGTACACACAAGAACGTAATGTGCCCATGCGAGCCATCACAGTAACTGGCGTAATTCTCAATAAATCGAAATTTTCCGTACTAGCCACCCAGGTCGCCCGGCACCCCCCCAACGCACACACGCCCCCAGACGCGTGAGCGTCGCCGTCAGCGACGGTGACGCAGGCGCTCAAGCTCGGCGCGAAGCGGCAGCCAGTACTTGCGATCCTCGGCGCGCTCCGCGGCTTGCTCCGCGTCCAGCCCGGCCTCAATGTCACTCACAACGCCCGCCGTGACTGCGGTCAGCAATGGACGGTGTCGCGCCGCGCGAACGCACACGGCGGGAAACCGCGAAGCGAGCTCCACTAGCAGCTCTGTTGTTCGCAATTCGCGGAACCAGAATCGCACCTGCGCGGCCGTCGGCGTTCGACGATGCTCGAAGAAGTGCGCCTCGACAAGACGCCGGATCATCGGCCAATCCTTGTCTCGCTGCGTCTTCTTGGCCTGCACAAGGTCCGCAAGCGAAAGGAGATCGCACGGCGTTCCATCCGGAAGTTCGATTGAGGTGCGGCGCCTCCAAAGCGATGCAAATGGATCGACGCCGCGCATCTTTGCCATCACATCGACCCGCATGCGCATGGCCTCGGGGTGATGGCAGCGAAAGTGTGAACCATGCCCACGCCTGAGAAAAGCGAGCGTGCAGGGAGGAACCGCAATCGGTTCAGCTTTCAGCTCTGCGAGCGCCGCGCGCAAGCGAACAAGGTTGGCCGCATCGGCCAGAACGGCAAGATCCGTATCGCGGCTAAATTCCGCGGCGCCGTAGAACACGCACGCCTGCTCGCCCATGAGGAGCGCGCGGACGCGGTGCGTCTGCATCGAAGAAAGGACTTTGCGTATCGGGTTCGGGATCAAGGGCACCTCCCAGTGCCACATAGGTGCGCCACAGCCGTTCGCTGGCAGCCCAACGCTGGGCCGGAGTCATCCGGTACCACTCGGCCCATTCGGCACCAACGAGTTGTTCGGCCTTGACCATCAGAGCATCGTACGACATGAACGCGAACGCACACACGCCCCCAGACGCGTGAGCGCCAGGGGGCGTGGAGTGTGGACGCCGGCCGAGGCCAGCGTGGAGTGCAGAGTGATGTCAGGCGCGACGGCGACGGCCGCCCGCGAGACCAGCAACGCCGAGGAGAGCGAGTGCGCCTGGGGCGGGGACGGCAGAGAAGCTCACCATGGGAGCGTTTAGAGCCTTTCCGCTCCCAGTCGTCCCGGTTTCGGCCAAACTAAAAGTTCCCACGGTACCTAAAGAGCCATATTGAGCTGGATTGGTCGAATTTATAAATTTAGTCAACAGATCGGTAGAACCGATGGTCACGCCGCCATCCGCTGGGGCCCAAGCGCTCGACTGGTTGAAACACACGTTCAGCATGTTGTAAGGACCCACAGTGTCCGTCGGAGTAGATCCGTACGACTGCGTGTTGAATGCCAATCCCCAAACGATTGATTCTGGAAGCGTGATACCACCAGCAAGTACAAGTCCCGATAGATCAAATGTAATGTTCTGCGCAATGCCGCTTGCTGGAAGGCCGCTTGGAAGGTTCCAAACAGTGGGTTTGTACTGAATGTATTTGTCTTGGGTTACGCTCCCGATTAATGAACCAGGCGTACTGCCAGTACCCGCGTTATAGATATTGAACGTAAAGCTCTGGGTATATCCAGTTCCAGCGTAAGCGCCGTTGCCGTACAACGATCCACCAATGTTGTAGTCCGCGTAACTACCGTGCATGGACATGGTGACTGATGCAGAACTCAACTGCCGCGCCGATCCTCCAAAGCTGATGCGGTCACCAAACTCACGGACCTGCTGAGCTTGATACCCAATGCTTGTGTAGTTCGGATTGAGCGTGCCCGGAATGCTGTTGAAGATGACTTCAGCGAACGCCGCGGCGTTACACGCTGTGACCGCCATGATCGATCCAACAATGAATGAGTTGCGCATATTGAGATCCTTCGGGCAATGCCCGATCTGAAGGTCCACACTCCCGTGTAGACGTGACAACGCCGAAACCGTCGACGTGCGGTCTATATCTCGCGGTTGACCAAACGAAGGTCAATCGCTTCTTGAATTGCGTTCATCACTTGCAGGCTCCACCTGCGTCTGATGTCACGCTCCACATACGAGAACGTAATCTCCCCCCCCCCAGCCATCAAGGGAAATTGCATAATTCTTAACTAACTGAAATACT
>JBILYM010000289.1:0-3193 GCA_044377725.1 Phycisphaerales bacterium | reverse complement strand
TGACCCGGACGGGCGTTCCCATCGACTCCATCATCTCTGCACGACTCCTGGAATCGGTGTTCTGGCCAAACAGCCCGCTGCATGATTTGGCTGTGGTGGTGAACGGCAACCGCATCGTGGCAGCAAACGTCCAATTGCCGATCGCGGATGCATCCATGGTGCCTCCGCGCCTTGGCTCCCGGCATCAAGCCGCGGTGGGCGCCACGGTAGAAACCGATGCCATCGTGGTGGTCGTCAGTGAACAAACCGGTGCGATCCGTATCGCGCGCCACGGCGGACTCTCTGAACCGATCGCCTACGACGAGTTTGCACGCGCGCTGCGAGCGGCGCTGACTGCCGACGAAGACCAGCCCCCCGTCAATGAGCCGCAGGAGGCCGCGTCATGAAACCCGCGGCAAAGTGGCGTTCGGAAGTGATGAACGCGGTGGCGGCGGCCGTCATCGCGTTACTCATTTGGGCCTACGCCAATGACCGCACCCGTGAGTCTGCATCGGTTGCAGGCACGGTGCGCCTTGCTCCCGCCGACCCGCGCGTGCAATTTGTAGAACCGTCCACCGCAGTGTCCTTGGCCGTTGAAGTGCGCGGCTCGCGGCGCGCGATTGAAGCATTTGAAGACGTCTTGCGATCTGGCCTCCCGCTCGCCACTGGCGGAGACGGCCTGCCAGGAGAGGCGGGCACGCATGCAGCGTCGTTCCGCGAAGTGCTCTCCGCTAATCCAACCGTCATTGCTACCGGCGCCGAAGTGGTTCGCGTGCGCCCGGAGTCACTGCGCTTCGAAGTGGGATCACTCGTCACCGAGCAGGTACCGATTGCAGTGGTGCTGCCCAACGCTGCCGTCCGCGGCGAGATCTTTGCCGATCCGCAAGTGGTGACCGTCACGCTGCCCGAAGCGGCACGCAAATCGATCGGCGCGCTCAGTGTCGACGCAGCGATCGACACCAAGAACCTTGAAGCCGGAAAGCCACAACAAATCGATGTGGAACTCCGCTTGCCAAGCACCCTCGATCGCTGGAAAGAACTGTGCCGCGTGGTGCCGCCTCGGGCACGCATCTCCTTCGAACTGCTTGCTTCGAGCAACGAATACACCGCACCAAGAATCGCTGTTCGTATCACGCTTTCGCCACAGACTGCCAGCCGTTGGGACGTCACCGTTGCTCCCGGTTCCGAATTCATGACCGGTGTGGTCCTGACCGGGCCGCGTGCTGCCATCGACTCGATCACCACGGGTGCGTTTACGCCTGCCGCAGTCATTGACCTCGATGAGACGCCCGTCAAGGTTGGCACTGCCGAGTACCCGGTCACCTTCTGGCGCCTTCCCGAGGGCGTCACCGTGGTCAAAAAATCAGGCGATGCCGCACCAGCCACTGCCACGCTCCAGCTGATGCCGCGCGACCCAGCCGTACCGGTCATGCCAACCGCGCCAAACTAACCGGCACACGCACCGCATACACCACGCGTCACACCGCCGCGCGAATCGCGTGCCAGTTCTTCTTTCCACGTCGCAAGAGCGCAACACTTCCATGCAACAAATCGCGCGATGTGAGCCGTGCATCCGCTGCGGCCTTGGTGCCGTTCACTAGCACCGCGCCCGCCTGCAGGAAGTCGCGGGCTTCACGCTTACTTGCTGCAAGCGTGGTGCGCACTAACAAGTCGGCAAGCAAGATTCCTTCGCCGCCCAACTCGCCAGGCTCTAGCACCGTGCATGGCACGTCTTCTGCAATCTCTGCAATCGTGCGCGCATCAAGCTCTGCCAGTTCACCGGAGTAAAGCGCACGCCCGGCAGCCTCTGCGTTGCTGCGCTCGGTAGTGCCGTGGAAGATCTCAGTCATCTCGTTCGCAAGTGCGCGCTGCGCCTCACGCTCTTGCGGACGCTCAGCAGCCGAGCGCTCCAACTCAGCAATGCGATCCTGCGAAAGAAACGTGAACCACTTCAGAAATCGCACCACATCGGCATCGGCCGTGTTCAACCAATACTGATGGAAACGAAACGGACTGGTGCGATCGGCGGTCAGCCATACCGAACCCTTCTCACTCTTACCGAATTTCCCGCCATCAGCTTTGGTCACCAGCGGATTGGTAATTCCATACGCCTCACCCTGCTCCATGCGGCGGATAAGGTCAATACCACTGACAATATTGCCCCATTGATCAGCGCCGCCGAGCTGAACTGTGCAGCCCAACGTTCGGAACAGATGCACAAAGTCATAGGCCTGCAAAATCATGTAACTGAATTCGGTGTAACTGATGCCCTGCTCGCGCTCTTCCAGGCGACTCTTGACCGAATCGCGCATGATCATTTGATTGACACTGAAGTGCTTGCCAACATCACGCAGCACATCCAGGTAACCAAGCGTGCGCAGCCACTCGCCATTGTCAACCACTGTTGCGGCGCACGCGCTCTGTTGTGAAAAATCAATCACGCGCTCAAAGATGTTTCGCTGTCGAGAAACGTTGTGCGCCACCAACTCGGGGGTCATGAGTTGTCGTTCCGCGCTCTTACCGCTCGGGTCCCCAATGAGGCCAGTACCTCCACCCATCAACACCACCGGGCGGTGCCCAGCACGTTGCCAATGCGCCAGCAACTTCATCGGCACATAATTGCCAACGGTGAGACTGTCTGCCGTGGGATCGAACCCCGCATAGGCAATTCGACCGGGCGTTGCCAGGTACGCAGGGAGCGTGTCAGCGGTGGTCTGGTGCAGCAAGCCGCGCCAAGCGAGTTCATCAAGGAATCCAAGCATTTGGAGCAGCGTACTCCGAGGAAATCCCCGCGCATTCGGTAGCATTGAGCTAATTGAGCGCGCCCTGCACTCGCGCGCGCGGCTTCCCCTAACTGAGGATTCATCCATGAAGATCGCGCAAATTCGCGGCAGCAACGCAGGACCTTGGAGCGGCGGCGAAGACCTCAAAGACGCCCATCTCGTCCTGGTGTTTGGCGATTGCAACTATTTCCAGGACCCAGCGTGTTTTCAGCGCCTTGCCGCAATGTTTCCAAACGCCTGCATCGCCGGCTGCTCATCGGCGGGAACCATTCTCGGCAGCGCTATCACTGACGACGTGGTGGCAACCGCCATCAAGTTTTCGAACGGACATGCGCGCCTCGCTGTTGCGGATGTCACCCCCGAAACAGATCTCCGCGCGCTTGCCGCCGGACTCATGGAGCAACTGAAGGCCGACGACCTGCGCCATGTCT
>JBILYM010000288.1:0-3198 GCA_044377725.1 Phycisphaerales bacterium | reverse complement strand
CTGGGACGGAACTGCTGGAGGCGCTGCGAACTCGGATCGAACATTCGCATGAAGTGGAGCTAGATAATGCGCGCGAAGCGCTTTGGCAGATCACCAAGGGTCGATTGCTCGCGCAGCCGGTGGATACAGTGTTTGATGAGATCGCCGCTGCGCTTGCGCGGCACGGGGTGAGGGGTGCATCGGTGTGTGTCGCTTCCCCGGTGAATCATCTGCAGTCGCTGCAGTTTGGGCATCGTGATGCGCTCCATGCAGTCACTCCGCAGACAGGATTTGAGATTGCGTCGCTCAGTAAGAGCATCGGTACGTGCTTCGTGATGGAGCAACTTCGCAAGGCGGGCGTTCCGATTTCTGCAAGCGTGAACGCGCTCCTTGCCGAGGCCGGTTCGAAGTTTCGAGTCCGGTCTCTCGACGCAGCGCATCCAGAATGGGCGGATCAAGTCACGGTGGCGCACCTCATGTCGCACCAGGGCTTGAACATGCATTATGTGAATGGCGTGCCTGTAAACGAGGCATTTCCACCGATCGTGGAGCTCCTGAACGGCAACGAGCGACATGGGTACGAGCCAGTGGGCGTTGTGAATGCGCCGGGAACGCGGTTTCAGTATTCGGGGGGTGGATTCTTGGTACTTCAGCACCTCATCGAGTGCATGGGAGGCGCGCCCGTTCATGTTCAGATCGAAGCGTTCTTGCGCGAGCTCGGAATGGACGGATGTACGTTCTGTGAGGATGCATTGGTTGGCTCGGAATGCGCGACTGGATTTCTTGATTCTGGAGAACCAGTCATTGGCACGCGCAAGGTGTTTCCCGCAATCGCTGCTGGGGCAGTGGCGTCAGCCGTCGACGTCGCGCGGTTCCTTGTCGCACTGAGTAGCGCCCAGCAGAGCATCAATGGATGCGGACCGATTTCGCATGAGACTGCGGTGCGGATGTTGCATGGATCCGACAGGGGATGTCGTGAATTCATGGGATGCAACATGGGTCTTGGCATCTTCACGGCCGAAGCGGGACCGAATCGTCTAGCGATACACCAAGGCGCGAATGACGGATTCCGCGCGCTGTTCGTCCATTGTTACGCGGGTCCAGACGCAGGGAACGGCTTCGTGGTGTTGTGCAATGGGGAGCACGCGGGCATGTTGTTCGTTGCAGAGGCAGCGCAGATCATTCTGCGGCACATGGGAATGCGCGGCGTAGATACGAGCCAATTTCGGAGTGATTTGGCATTCGGCGGTATTCCACCGGAACAGCGTGTCAACGCGGGCTACCGAGAATTGGTGTTCGCAGCGTTTGCAGCGGATCTGCCCGAGGAGATCGATGCGCACGGGCCGCGTGATCCGCTCGCCACCTTCAATCATGTGGTCGGCGCACGTGTCGAAGCGGTTTCAAACCAGCGATTTGCGCGTGCGGAGAATTTACTGTCGCCGTATCTGCCTACTTTCGATCCCAAGCTCTTTGGGCGTCAGGGAAAGATCATGGATAGTTGGGAGACGGTTCGGCACAATCCGGAACCGTTTGATTGGGTGATTTTTGAAATGCAACGCGCTACAGCGGTCAGTTGTGTTGCGGTGTCGACGCAGTTCCATCTCGGAAATCATGCGGAAGAACTTGAGATCGACGGTTGGGATGCAGCGCGCGGGGAGTGGCAGGCGATTGTGGCGCCGATGCAACTCTTTGGACACGGCGCACACGCGGTGGAGTCTGTTTCGGGTATCGCTCAGTTTCAGCGGATCCGCGTGCGCATGTACCCCGATGGGGGCGTCACTCGTCTTGCGCTGTATGGGAATGATCTTCCTGCGGCTGAGAAGGAGCGCATGCTTTCGCCCGCGATCCGCGCTTGGCATGCGTTTGATCCGCAAACGCAGAAGCCAATGACGCCGAAGTACACGACGACCGCTGCGGAGGTTGCCGCCAGCAATGCCCGGGTCGGTAATGGGTTGGCGGATCTCGCAAGCGCTGCCTTTGGTGGTCAGGTGGTTTCTGCGTCCAACGAGCACTATTCGCCGGCCACGCAAGTCATCTCCCCGTATCCGCCGCTCAGCATGGTGGATGGGCTTGAGTCGGCGCGAAGTCGTGAGCCGGGACACTCGGAGAATGTGGTGATCAGGCTGGGGCGACCCGCAAAGATCGGTCGAATTGAGTTGGATTTCAGTCATTTCGTCAACAACAATCCGCGCGAGGTTGCGATCGACGGCCTATGTGGCACGGGGTGGATGCCATTGGTTGCCCGGACGGAGGTCAAGGCGTTTGCTGGCAACATCATCGCCTTCGAACTGGGTGGGGTTGGCCCGTGTGAGCAGATTCGGGTGATCGTGTTTCCTGATGGTGGAATGAACCGGGTGCGGGTGTTCGCTGCGCCCTGAGTAGCGCGCGTGCTGCGGGTGCTACGATCGTCTCGATGCGCGATTATGCACTGATCCATGTGAATGGCGTGCGCCGTGAGATACGAGGTCGTGAGGCCTTGATGATGCTCGCGGAGTGGTTGCGCAAGGAAGCCGGCCTGTCGGGCACGAAGATTGTGTGTGCGGAAGGGGACTGCGGAGCGTGCACGGTATTGCGTGCGTTCCCGCGACCGGGCGCAGCCTTCGCCGCAGGGGCAGCGTTTGAGTATGAGGCAATGAATTCTTGTATTGCGACCGTGGCGCAGATGGACGGCGCGCACATCGTCACAGTGGAAGGCATGCAGTGCGGCAATGAATTGTCGCCAGCGCAACATGCCATGCGCGCGTGTCACGCATCGCAGTGCGGCTACTGCACGCCCGGTTTCGTGATGGCGTTGAGCGGCATGCTGGAGAAGCATGCACAGGCCGATGAGCGGACGGCAATGAACTACCTCACCGGGAATTTATGCCGCTGCACCGGATATGCGCCGATCATTGAGGCGGCACTCACCGTACGCGCCACTGAGCAACATTCCGTAGCGCTTCGATATTCAGATATATTCGCAGTTACTGAATCGATTGCAGCAACAGAGCATTCGATGCGAGTGAGCTATGACGGCGTGGAATTGTTTGCGCCGGCAACGCTGCGCGAGGCAGTCACCTTTGCTGCGCTCCATCCGGGATTCCGGGTGATCGGTGCGGCCACGGACCTTGGCGTGCAGGTCAATAAGGGTAAGCCGATGCCTTCGGCGCTTCTGAGTTTGCATCTTGTACCCGAGCTCTATGAAACGAAAGTGAGTCGCGCTGGCGCGACTTTCGGCGC
>JBILYM010000057.1:0-9580 GCA_044377725.1 Phycisphaerales bacterium | reverse complement strand
ACCACCATGCAGCCGTCGGCGGTGTTGGATGCAACGGCGCGTAGCGAGCAGGATCTTGACGGACTCATCAGTCATGAGTTGTGCCATCAGTGGACGGGGGACTTGATCACCTGCCGCAGTTGGGCGCACATTTGGCTGAACGAGGGATGGGCAACGTATGGCAGCACCCTGTGGATGGAAGAGCGCGACGGTGCTGATGGCTACTGGGATTCCGTCTTGGGCAATGCGGGCGTGGCGCGTGGCGATGTTTCAACAGCGCCGGAAGCCATGTGCAGCCCCGTGTATACGAATGCGGGCGAGACATTTGGGCGGCCGGCGAATCCGTATCCGAAGGGTGCTTCCATTCTGCACATGTTGCGGCGCATGCTTGGTGACAAGGTGTTTTTTGCCGGAGTGCATTCGTACTTTGCGCGTCATGCGCTTGGTAACACGGAGACGTATGACTTTCGACGAGCCATGGAAGAAGCCAGCGGACTGGGGCTCGAGTGGTTCTTTGATCAGTGGTGCTTCCGCCCGGGTTCACCGCAAGTGAAGGCGAAGTGTGTGTACGACGCAGCGAGTCGCGTGTTGACCGTGACCGCGGAGCAAACCCAGCAGATTGATGCGCGCACGCCGGCCATGCGGATTTCGATTCCGGTGTGGGTGAAGACGGAGAAGGGTGATGTGTTGGTGCCAATGGAGATGACCGGGCGCTCCGCAACGGTTTCGCGAATGCTTGACGCGCCGCCGGTGGCGGTGTGGGTGGATCCATATCTTGAGGCACTGAAGACCATTGAAGTGACGCAGCCGGAACTCTGGACGTTGGGATCATTGCGATCGGGTCCAACCCATGCTGCGAAGCGACAGGCGCTCGCGGCGCTGGCAAAGTTGGAGTCGCCCGATGCGCGGATGGCGCTCTTGGAGACGGCGCGTAATGATTCGCTGCGATTTACGCTTCGAATTGATGCGGTGAATGCCTTGGCTGCGTATGGGAGTAAGGAATCGCAAGAGGCGGTCCTGGCGTTGGCGAATTCGCCGATCGCGGACGTGCGCGTGCGTGCAGCAGTGATCGGTGCGTTGGAGAAAGTTCCCGCCGCTGAGGCGGTGCCGTTGTGCCGCAATCTGTTGGTCCCACCGAATGGTGGTGCCGGGGAGGCGAGTTACGCAGTGCGCATGCAGGCGATTGATGTGCTGACGGCGCATGCTGCGAAGGACGCCATTGATACGGTGCGCGCACAGGTGGCGGTGCCGAGTCACAATGAATCGATCAGTGCGGCGGCGCTTCGGTACTTAGGTAAGTTTGGAGACGCTTCTGATGTCGCGCGGATAGAGTCGCGCACAGCGCTTGGGTTACCCGACCGTGTTCGACCGGCAGCAGTGAGTGCGCTTGCCGATGTGGCGGCGCGCTTGACTGGCGATGACCGCACCAAGGTAGAAACGTTCCTGATCGGATTGCTTGACGACGCGGAGGAGCGAACAGCGATGGCCGCGGGCGGTGCTTTGGCTGAACTCAAGTGCCAGGCTGCCAAGGAGCGTTTGCGGGCGATCGCAGAGCATCACCGCGATCCGTCCTGGCGCAAGCGCGCGGCGGGCTGGCTGAAGAAGTTCGAAGCGTGACCCCATCAACGGGGCAGCGGATGAACGGCATCTGTTTAAATGGGGACAGGGGTGTCTGGCACCTATTTACCCGCGTACTTGGCACCGCTGCACAAAGGCAGCGTACTGCTCGGGGGTGTCGATGCCGGTGAAGTGCGCCTCGCCGTGCGCGCATAGGATCGTGTGGCCGTGCTCCAACACGCGCAGTTGCTCAAGACTCTCGGTGCGCTCAAGCGGCGTGGGCGAAAGTGCAAGAAACGTACTCAGAAACGAGCGGCGGTACACGTACAGACCAACGTGCTTCAGGGGCTGTGCCGCATCGGGGGCACCGTCTCGGTTGAATGGGATCACGCTGCGGCTGAAGTAGAGCGCTCGACCATCCACTGCGCACACGCACTTCACGATGTTTGGGTTGGCGGGATCCTCGCCAGTGGCAAAGGGGGAGACCAGGGTTGCCATGTTCACATCCGGTCGTGATGCCAAGAGCGTGACCGTGCGGTCCACCAGTTCCGGTTCAATCTGCGGCTCGTCCCCCTGAATATTGACGATCAAGTCTTCGTCAAGCGTCTCGGCGATTTCGGCAATTCGACTGGTTCCGTTGGGGTGGTCCGCGCGCGTCATCCGTGACTCAAACCCAGCGCGTAAGACAGTTTCATGGATCCGCGCATCATCGGTGGCAACGATCACTCGGCTCACCGTCTTGCACTCCGCAGCACGATCAAGTACATGCAGAATCAGCGGCTTGCCCGTGAGGTCCGCCAGCGGCTTGCCCGGGAATCGGGTGCTCGCAAAGCGGGCGGGGATGACGGCAGCAACGCGTAACGGAGTCAAGGATTCACCGCTCCTCGGGGGATAAATCAGCAGCGGACTGCTCCGCAACGGACGGGCTGGCCGCCGAACTCGCAGCGGACGGGGCAAGCAATGGATTCGCTGCGGGCGCAGCGGCCGGCGCGGGCTGACACACGCGCAACGCCGCGGCTGCGGCCTTGGCTGGATAGTCAGCTGGGAATGTAAACACGCTCGCCTTGGGATCGCGGACCAAGCCGCGCTCAGCGGGCAGCATGCCGTCTGCCAGCGTCAGCAGGACGTCAGTACTCACCCAGGGATCATCATGAAAGTAGCTGTGCCCAAGCCAGCTTCCGAACATTCGCTCTGCGAGGAAGACATCAACGATATCAACGCCCTCCTGCTCGTTGAGGAAAGCGATGTTCTTCGGCGTCAACACGCTCATCGGTTGACCAAGCCGGGCAAAGCCGCCGATCCACGCAGAGATGTCGAGTGCCTTGTCATGTGAACTGATATAGATAGTGGTGCGCTCTGGCACAGCAGTCGCTCCATCCGCAACTGCATTCTCAAAGTCACCGAGGTCCATGTCCGGCGCAACCAGTACCAGGCGTCCGATTTTGTACCGACTACGCGTTGCCGCGTTCGGCTCACTGAAGTGCATCAATCGCAGTTGCCGAAGCGCTTCAACCGCAATCGGTGCACCCGCGCTGTGCGCCAGAATATGAATACGCTCCGCGTTGGATCGCTTGGCAAGGCGCGTCAGAAATAGCCGAAACGGTCGAGTTGAGTAACTCGCTGTGCTCTTGTCCGCGGAGTAGTCAAAGAGGCTGTTCTGTGATGGCCACCCGTAGTTGATGAAGACGCCATCCCGGCCGAGGTAATGAAACATCTCTGCGCCGAGCGTCATATTGTCCACAAACGAAGTGTTGAACCCGTGAATGAATATGTAGATGTCCTTGCTGCGTGACACACTCAGCCCGGCATTCACGGCCTCTGCAATCGCGGTGACTGCGGCTTCTTCCGCCTCGGGGGGCGTTTCGTCAAGCGCTGGCATTCCAAACCACAATGACCCTAACGGCTCATAGCCAACCATCTTCAGTACCGGATCGCTTCGGCGATCGTCGGTCCGTGATTCCTTGACCAAATAGTCCCAGCCCGGTTCCTTGGACGTGAATTCAACAGTGGCGAGTCCAAACTGCATGGAACCGTCACGTTCACTGGTAAAGAAATCTGCGCCCGACTTGCTTGCTGGGTCGCCGCGCGATGCGTCGTGGATCGCGGGCTTGCGATCCGCTGCCACCAACACGCGGAGTTGTGTGGTCTGCATCGAAGGCGGGGTATTCAGGAACGGGTCGCCGCCACTCGTGTCGAATCCCACCGGTGTGGGCATGAGCGTTTGCGCGCATCCGGAAAGCAGCACCACCGCGATCCCCGCGGCGATGATTCGGGCGAACAAAGGCTTACGAGGTGCGTTCATGCGCATGGGGCGGTTCAGCCGAGCGTGCGGATCAATTCGTCAACTTCCTTACGTCGAATACGAACGTCCTTGTAGCCAATGTTCTTGCGAACAATGGCGCTGCAAATGTCCGCAGCTTCCTTGGCATGGGCGCCGGATTTCTCCAACTTGGCCAACTCGATCAGCGAGAGCATGAGGTCGTACTTGATGTCCAGCTCTTTCTCGGCGTGGGTGGCATCAATGGCGCCAAGCGCTTCCTTGTATTCGCTGGTGGCTTCCGAATGCCAGCCTTCCTTCGCAAAGCAACGCCCCAGCATCCACGCACTGTTGACCTTCAACTTCGGATCATCCTTGGCAAGCTGGAACGCAGCCATGGCATCTTGGTAATTGCCAAGTTCATACTCAATGCGACCGAGGTCAGACTTCATCTCGCGGTTGGTTGGGTACTTCTGGACGCGCTCGCGGAAGATCTCGCCTTCCAGTTCCAAGAGCTTGGCACGTGCCGCATCATGGGTCATCTGCAGTTGTGAGTTGTCGGGCGCCTGCTCCAGTTGCTCGCGCGCCACGCGCTCACCGCGCCGCACTGTTGCGATGCGCAGGTCATCCGCATTCATCTTGAAGCGGTATTCATGGAGCCGGGTGTAACCAGCCAAGAACACTTCAATGGCGCGGTCTTCATCGCCCGGTTGCCCGCGCTTACGCAGCAGGGATCCGTAGCGATTGATGGCCTCGGGCGACATGGGATTGTCGTCAAAGTCCTTTTTCGCCTTGTCCATAGCGATTTCTTCGCTGCCGCCAGCGCCGGAAATGCTGTTTGATGCTTCCAGTTGCCGCTGCTTCTCTGAGTCGCGCACCTGCGCGCGGAAGCCGCCTGCTTGACCAAAGTTCTGCTGGTAGCCGCCTTGTTGAATGGCGCGCGCGGCAGTCAGCTGACGGATGCGCTGTTCAAGCGCTCCATCGGATGGATCCAATCGCTGTGCTTCCTCACCGGATGCAAAGGCTTCGTTCCATGCCTCCACTTCGGAGAACAATTCGATGGCTTGCACCCAGACCTTCTTCTGTGGCTTCTTCTGCATCGCATTGCGAAGCATGTTGATCACCTTGGGCGCGAGCCACTGACCAACCGGAACCTGCCCAGCCTTGCCAGCTGCTTCCAAGAAGCGCATGGCGGCAGAAACATTGTTGAGGTCCCGCATCCAGGTGTATTCATGAACCACCATCTTGTCGACCGGCCCCGGACCTTCGATTTCCTTGATGTCCTTGCCGGCAGCCGGCGAGGCGCGATCATGGTATTTGCAGGCCACTTCATACATCCCCTGATGAGCCACCATGTTGGCGGGGTCAAACTTCAGGCCGTTGGCCCAGAGCTTGAGTGAGTAGTCAAGTTGGTCAGTTTCCCCAACCGTGCGGGCGTGGTCAAAGAACTTGCGCGCCTTGTCAGGCTGCGGTTCGTAGGGCTTCTCTGAGTTACTGGAATCACCTTTACGCCATCCAAAGATCACGGTGTTGCTCCTAAGTGGGGATTGCGTAGCGTAGCATCGAAGTGCATGGCTGATCGACTGCCGAACGAACATCTTCCGCAGCGCCCCGTGGTGCTCTTTCCGGACCCCATGCTTCGTCGCAAGGCGAAGCCAGTACATGTCGTGGATGCAGCCATTCGCGCCTTGGTGGAAGACATGTACCGAGTCATGGACGAGGAGGAGGGCGCTGGTGTGGCCGCTCCGCAGGTGGGAGAATCGCTTCGGATCTTTGTGACCGGAACCCTCGAACGCGGTGTGCCGCGCAAGGCGTACATCAATCCGGTGCTGGTAGATGTCAGTGGTGAACTTGAATCAATGGACGAGGGATGCCTGAGCCTTCCAAACGTCCGTGGATCAGTGCGTCGCCCCACGCAAGTGACCATTCGTGCACTTGATATCGATGGCAATGAATTCACTGAGACCAGTTCCGACTTTGCGGCCCGCGTGTGGCAACATGAGTTTGATCACTTAGAAGGCATCCTGATCATTGACAAGATGAGCCCGATTGACCGACTGCGTGTTCGCCGTGCGTTGAAGGATCTGAAACTTTCTGTCGATCGGATTGACTGACTCCTATGCAATCGCGATCAGCTGCTCCTGGAAATCCATCATCACAAGGCACCGCCATGCTTCCCGATGTGGTGTTCTTTGGCTCCGGCGCCTTTGGACTTCCAGTCTTGCGCATGCTGGCTGAAGCAGGGCGCGTGGCGCTGGTGGTGAGTCAGCCCGATCGCGTGGCGGGGCGAGGCAAGCAACTCACACCAACGCCCGTAAGTGAGTTTGCGTTGGGGCACGGTTTGCCGCTCGTTCGTCCGGAAGATTGCAATTCGCATATTGATTCGGAACTCATTCGCACTGCCGCGGCAGCTGCAGTGGATCGCGCCGCGCGGGACGGTCGCGCGCAGCCCGGGGCCGTGTTTGTGGTGATTGCGTTCGGGCAGAAGATGTCGTCCGAACTTCTTTCTGATGTCTTCTCAATCAATCTGCATGGCTCGCTCTTGCCGCGGTGGCGCGGCGCTGCGCCCATTCAGCGTGCATTGATGGAAGGCGATCCAGTGGCTGGCGTGAGTGTCATTGCACTTGCAGAACGTATGGATGCCGGCGTGGTGTATGCCGAAGAACCACTCGCCATTGGGCCATCGCAGACATCCGGCGAATTGCATGACGCACTTTCAGAACTTGGCCCGGATGTAGTTGCCAGCGTCCTCAGCATGTGGCGCCATGGCGATATCAACGCGCGCGCTCAGGATGAAACACGCGCTACTCGTGCACGCAAACTTTCCAAGTCTGACGCGTGGGTTGATTTATCCATGAATGCGTTCCACGTGCGCGCGCGTATCAACGGACTCAATCCGTGGCCCGGATGTGCTGTGGATATTGATGGTGCGCCGATGCAGATACGGCGCTGTGAAGTAGTTGCCGCTGTTACGGACCTCGCTGTTTCCGCAACGGATACGGGGACGCCGAGTGCGGGCACCCTCACTCCTGACGGCATCTTGACTTGCGGAACGGGCGCCGTTCGCATTCTTGAAGTGCAAGCGGCGGGCGGTCGCATCTTGTCGTTCACGGCATGGGCGCACGGTGCACGCATCATCGCTCCTGTGCAAGTCACCAGCGCGGCTCCAACGGCGGAGCTGTAAGCGTGATGATTCAGGAACTCTCAACCGAACTTCTGGACTTTCCGTTTGACGAACGGTGCGTTGCCACCGAGCCCGCGCACCCGCGCGACGCCGCTCGTTTGATGGTGATCGACCGCGCCGCCGGTACTGTTGAGCACGCGCACGTGCACGATTTGCCGCGCTGGATCGGTGCAGGCGACGCGTTGCTAGTGAATGAAACATCCGTTCTGCGCGCGCGCTTGTGCATGGAGGGCACCGAAGGCCTACTGCTTGAGCCATGCACGGATGGCACCTGGCGCATGTTGGTACGTCGCGCAAAACGCTACGGGCCAGGCGCAGTGCTTGCACTTGTGACGCCGCATGGCACGGATACCGGTGACGCCATTGAATTGGTGGCGCGTGACGCGGAAGCATGGCGCGTGCGCATCATTGCTGGTCCGCAAGGTGGTGGCCCGGATGCAGTGATCGAACGCTCTGGTTGGACGCCATTGCCGCCATACATCTTGAAATCCCGGACCACGCGCGGCGAGCAGGGCAATGATGACGCGGACCGTGCGGAGTACCAGACCGTGTACGCCGACGCCACTGCGCGCGGGTCGGTTGCCGCGCCGACGGCGGGGCTGCACTTCACGGACGCGTTACTTGCGCAGTTGCGTGCAAATGGTGTTCGTCAAGCGAGCCTGACATTGCATGTGGGCGCAGGAACATTCAAACCGATTGATGCGGCGAAACTTTCCGAACATCCCATGCACTCGGAGCGGATGACGGTGCCTTCAGCAACCATGGCTTTGCTGGCTGAGCGTCCGCGCCCTCGGTTGGTGGCAGTGGGTACTACTAGCGTGCGCGCGTTAGAAAGTCTGCCTGCTGATGCACCCGCGAACGGTTGGTCAGGCAGTACTTCGATCTTGATTGCGCCGGGTCACAACTTCCGAAACGTGGACGCCATGCTCACCAACTTTCACTTGCCGCGCAGCACGCTGTTAGCGCTGGTTGGTGCGTTTGTTGGGTTGGAGCGATTGAAAGAGCTCTACGCCATAGCACAGCGCGATGGCTATCGCTTCTACAGCTTTGGCGACGCCATGCTGATTGTGTGAGGCGGAGGCGCAACACTATCCCGCTGAATCAACGCACCGCGTACTCAAGACTGACTACTGCGCGCAGGGTCTTCTCAATGGTGCGGGTGTCGTACTCACCGTAATCACTCGAACCGGTGGTGCCGCGTTCAACCACTTGGATCACCCCTTGGTTTGCGCTGATGAGTGCGCCCACTGAAGAACCGCTGCCACGCGCGAGTGTCTCGGCGCGTTCCATGGCGCTTCGGGTGGCTTTGTCCAGCAGGTCAACTTTGGTTGAGTCGAGGCTTGAGACTAAGTACGCGGGTTGACCGCTGGCAACATCAACGCCGTCTTGAATCAGTTGCGTGACGTTCCGTGCCGCAGTTGCTACAGCTTCCACCTTGGGACTGAGCACTTCCATAGTTTGCGTGAGTTGATAGAACTCAATCTTGTTGGTGTTGTTTCCCTTGGCGTCTTTACCCATCAGAGTGAATGATGCCACGGGGCCAGTCTTTGCCTCGGTCTCAGTGAAGGTGTTGGTGCTCATGAACTTCTGAAGGCGCTGCATGTCCTTGGAAAGACTGGCGTAGGCCGCTTGCAACGTGGTGCCTCGACAGGTGACGGTGGTGACCCAGCGCGCGCTGTCTGCGCGGAGGTCAATACTGGCCGAGCCCTTCACTTTGATACTGCTGGCACTGCGGCTGGTGATGATGGCTTTCGCCACGCTCTGCGAGGCAAACGCACCGCCCAGCGCAAGTGCGATCCCCAGCATGAACATCCCGAATCCGTTGGAAGCAATGAGCCGGATTGACGACTTTTCTCCGGCGCCCGATGGGTCGCGTGCAGACATTTCCACCTCCTGTGATGAACCCGCGCGGCTCGCGCCCGGCATCGGCCGGATCGCTGAAAGCACAGGTGCGGTCTCCGACCGCGTTCAGTTCATCGGCAGGACGCGCTGCCGGACTGCACAGCGCGCGGGTACCGTGCAGGGGCATGAAGCCCATCCCCCATACGCAACGGAACACGGGCCATGAACTGATGGACGAGGCCCATCCCGACCCAGACCGGCTGGGGAACGAGTTCCGTTTCTTGGTGAAGTTCAACGCCGCCACCGGCTCCGGCACGGCCATTGTTGACGCCTTGCGAAGCCGGATGAGCCCAGCTAGCGGGCAGCAGGTTTCGGTGGTTGACTTTGGGGCAGGGGTGGGGGATATCGCACGGTCTTTCATTACCCGCGCGGCGCGGCGCGGTTGGGTGGCGCATTGCCTGGCCACCGATCGGAACCCATTGGTGCTGGACATGGCCCGCGCCCGTGGATCCATGGACGGATTGTCATTTGCAGCGGTGGATGTTCTGCAAGCAAAGGCCATTCTGGGCGCAAAGTCGTTCGATGCGGCGCACGCCTCGTTGATGCTGCACCACTTGCCTGACCATGAAGTGGTGGAGGCGCTCAAGGCCATGTCGGCGGTGGCGCGGCATGCAGTGATCTGGAATGACCTGATTCATGATGCATTTGGCATTGCGGGTGCATGGTTTGCCACACTCACTTCGCCCGCTGAAACCAAGCGC
>JBILYM010000287.1:0-3216 GCA_044377725.1 Phycisphaerales bacterium | reverse complement strand
TGATGATGTTTCTGCAATACGCGATCTGGGGCGCATGGCTTCCGATTCTGTATTCGTTCCTGTCTGGACATTTGAAGTTCACCGGAGAGCAGATTGGATACTGCTTCTCTGCGGGCGCCCTCGGCGCCATCTTCGGCCCGTTCCTTGCTGGACAGCTTGCCGACCGAACCTTTGCCACCCAGAAGATCTTGGGCGTGAGTCACTTGTTGGGCGCATTGTTAGTTTTCCTTATGGGAATGACTGGCGAGTTCAACTACTTCCTCGCGCTCTCTGCCTTGTACGGATTGGTGTACGCGCCGACCATGGCCTTGACCAACTCGCTGGCGTTCGCACACATTCCGAATCGCGACACGGACTTTGGTCCGATCCGCGTCTGGGGAACGGTTGGTTGGATCGCGGTGGGCATCACAGTTGGTCAGATTTTGTTCCGTTACCACACGCCGGTTGGCGTGAGTGCTGACGATGTGACCGCTGCTCAGAATGCCGGACGCGCGGTGGCGTTCCAGATCAGTGCGGGCCTTGGCGTCCTGATGGGCCTGTATTGCTTCATCCTGCCAAACACGCCGCCTTCTCGGAATGCCAAGCAGAACACGGCATGGCTTGAGGCATTTGGCGAGGTTGCCAAGATGCCGCTGGTACTGCTCTTTCTGATTGCAGTGCCGGTGAGCATCATTCATCAGTTCTACTTTGTACAGGCGGACGCATTCATTGGCAGCGTTCAGGCATCCATTGTGGAGAAGGGCGCATTTGAGAAGTCCATCAGCGAGGTGTTCGGCGTTGGTGGTGGCTTGATGACCATCGGCCAAATGACTGAGATCTTGGTGCTTGCCATGATGCCGTTCCTCACCAAGTGGTTCACACGGAAGCATCTGTTGTTGATCGGCCTGGCTGCCTATGCGCTGCGTATGGCTCTGTGGGCATTCATGCCAACCTTGCCGTTCGTGATGGCGGGCATTGCGCTGCACGGCCTGTGCTTCGGCTGCTTCATCTTTGTGGCGTTCATGATTGTTGACGAGAACACCACCGGGGACATTCGTGCCACGGCGCAGAGCTTGTTCAATCTGGTGATCGTTGGTATCGGAACGATTGTCGGCAGCATTGTTGCGGCGAACATCGTCGGAAATTGGGCAAGTGCAAGCGGCACGATGGACTACGCCAAGTTGTTCACCGTCCCCATGTGGATGGCCGTCGGTTGCTTCGCGATCATTCTGGTCGCCTACCCCAACCGCGCCACTAAATAGGTGCCGTTCACCCCTGTCCCTAATTGAAAGAACTCCCGAGTCGTCAAACGACGGCTCGGGAGTTTCTGATTTTAAATCGAGGACGCGGGTGCGTTGATGTTCGTAACGAAGCACCGGCGACCCAATCGGGTCGCCGGTGCAATGTAGAAGCGATGAAGATCACCAACTCAGCGGCGGCGGCGTGAGCCAATCAGACCGGCGACTCCAAGTAGGGCGACCGCGCTTGGGGCTGGGACGAGGTTGCCAGCGACCGAAAGGCAGCCCACATTTGAGGCTGTCGTAGAAGATGTGAAAGCGGAGGGACCGCTTACAGCACCAGTTACCGACGATGTCGACGACCAGAACGCATTGTCAATGGCGCCTACCGTTGTCGTCGCAGATCCCGCAGTTGTTCCGGTGCTTCGGTACAGCGCGGCTCGTAGGGATGCAGTTGCAGAGTTACCGACAAACTGGAAGCCGACGAAGAAGCAGCCGTGGGTGCTCCAAGAGTTATTGAGGGCAATGCTGGCCTTGGTGGTCACGCCGTCACCGAACGTTGCGGTGGAGGCCACAGCACTCGCACCACCATTTGCGCTTAGCGAGATCGTTCCGATACTTGTGTATGCGGGCTCGGTCGAACCAGGGGCGACGAGGGTTGGATAGGCGCTCGCCAAATCGGTTCCATTGGCGGTCGCGACAAACGCGTTGAGGGTGCATCCAGCAAATCCGGCGTTTTTGTAAATAGCGACCTTCAATTGATTGAGATCAAGCGTCGCCAGATTGCTCGCGTTGTCCGCATATACGGCGTACCAGGTCACATTAGAGGTCCCGCCGACAGAATAAATATTGGTAGATCTGTTTGCAAGATTGTCAAATACCACCGCGGCCGAAGCTGCGCTCGTAAAGACAAGCGACGTAACCGTGCACGAAGCAACCATTCGGGTCATTGACAACATTTGGAATATCTCCAGTCAGGAAAGGGAATTCGGCTTCCGATGGGTTCGGCAGCCAAGGGGAACCACTCGCCGCACGATGGGTTCGTGTGACGGGTGTGAGTTGCTTCCGGAACAGTAAAGCAAACTCTCATCCTTATAAACGTAATCTGAATGCGCCACCCATCATGACTTCGGAGATGAATTCCAAGATATTCCCCGGATCGCCCCTGGCAGCGTGGAAACGCCATATCGCTGCTGGTGCAGCCCCCAAAAATCCCCGGTCTTGACCCTCGGCACCTCGGGTTCCCAACTCCGCCGCGTCACCCCGTGGCGCCCAATGCCCGCTGCTCTGCATCCCAGTCCGCGTGGAACTTCAACTTCGCTTCCTCGCCCGGGATGACCAGCGCCACTACCGGCGTCCCCTCCTTGAGCGGGGTGCCGTCAAGCGCGGCAATATCAAACTTCGGCTGATTGCCTTCGTGGATCGTCAGCGCCTTCTCCAAGACCTGCTGCTTCTCCACCGGGATCTTCGCCCAACTCTCGCGACCGCGGCACTTGGGGAACTTGCTGCACCCAAGCCACGGCCCGCGCTTACCGGTGCGCAGATTCATCGGCGCGCTGCACTTGGGGCAGGGCAGTTCCGTCACATACGGCGGTGGTGACGGGAACTTCAGCCCGCCCTTCTTGTCAATATTGAGAATGAAATCAGTCTCACGGTTGACGCTCGTTAAGAAGTCACCGAAGCGACCGGTGCGCAGGATCATCGGCGAACCATCCACTGGGCAGCGAATGTCCACCTTCTCCGGCAGCAGCGGCTTACCTTGACGATTTACCGGCGCCGCATACGCGCACGCGGGCTGTGTCTTCACCTTGCGCGGCTTGACCGGCTTGGCTGGCTTCGCCGACGCCTTGCTCTTCTTTGCCGGTTTCGCCGGCACCTTTGCGGGCGGCAACTCCACGGGAATCTGTTCGCGGTATCCGCTGCACGAAAGGAATTTGCCGGTCTTTCCAAGGCGATACTCGCAGCGTCGACCACACAACGGACACGCATACGGCGACGG
>JBILYM010000286.1:0-3227 GCA_044377725.1 Phycisphaerales bacterium | reverse complement strand
CCGCGGCGGCTCTGGGTTATTCCATCACAATGGCGCGCCGTCAACTGTCTGAACGCAAGGACGCCGCCTAAATACATGCCCGGTCTTTACACCGTGGCGTGATCACTACTGACGCGCTCAATCACCAGCGACGCATTCAATAAGTTCTGCGCGGAGTCACCACGTTGGTACGTCGCCGGTTGGTAGCGACATTCCCACAAACCGCTGGCTTGCAGCTGCGCAACAATGTGCTCCAAGTACGGGTGCCTTCGTGCTGGCGACGTGCGTGTGGTGGTTGGATACAAGTGGAGCGCACGCTTGGTGACGCGCAACAACTCGGTAATAGCGGCTTGGTGCCACTGCTCTGTGAACGGCGAATTAGTAAGGATTCCACCTGATTCCGGAGAGCTGTAGGTGACCAGCAAGTGCGCACTGAATGTTTGGTCAAACGATTGGTCTGCGAAGGGCAAGTGCGGCAGACTCGCTGCAACGTAGCGACCCGCAGCGCGACCAACTTCATAATCGGCAAGAAACCCCTGCAGTGCTGCGCGTTTGCTTTCGGCGTAGGAGGTGAGGTCGAGTGTCGAATAGTGGTCGCCGTGCTCAGACATCGCCTTGATCGTTCCGGCAATGTCGGACTCACAGCGGTGGCGTAGTTCAGCGTGGGTATGGACGTACAGGGGGTCAACGCCAACAGCGTCAATGCCCGCAGCAATTGCTTCGGCCACGAACGAACATGGGCCGGATGGGCAATCAAGAATTCGCTGCCCGGTCAGTGCTTGCAGCGTCATGCCGAACATGGCTTGGTAATCACTGGCAAGTCGGCCGAAAAACTGCATGGTGTCGAGCCGAAGTGTGGGGGCGCTCATCCCGATAGTGTCCCGTCCCGGGTGAATTCCTGCCGAGCAGTGCCGCCTTGTTGGTTGCCGCGCTACGCTGCGTTCCATGCCCGATATTACGCTGAATCACTTGGTTGCCGATGTTTCTGCCGGAACAGTCCGCCCGTGTCAAGTCACTGTTTGCGCCGGACGAATTGTTGCCATCACCCCAAGTACTGCGGCCATGCAGCCGGGAGTGCTCGTACCTGGGTTTGTCGATGCGCACGTGCACGTTGAAAGCAGCATGCTGCCGCCGTGGGAATTTGCGCGCGTGGCCATGCGACATGGCACGGTTGCCTCAGTGAGTGACCCGCACGAGATTGCCAATGTCTTGGGTGAGCCGGGAATCCGCTTCATGATTGAGGATATTGCTGGTTCGCCATTTACGTGTTGGTTTGGGTGCCCATCATGCGTACCAGCCACTTCCTTTGAGACCGCTGGTGCAACGATTGATGCCGATGCATGCGCGCGGCTCTTGGATGATCCAAACATTCACTACCTCAGCGAGATGATGAACTGGCCGGGCGCGATCGGTGCAGATCCGCAAGTCATGTCCAAGATCGCCGCCGCCCAAGCGCGTGGCAAGCGCGTTGACGGGCATGCGCCGGGTCTTCGCGGGGAGCAAGCGCGCGCATACTTTGCACGTGGCATTGAGACGGATCATGAGTGCTTCACTCTTGATGAAGCGCGTGACAAGGCTGCGCTCGGCGTGAAGATTCTCATCCGCGATGGCAGTGCTGCTCGGAATTTCGACGCACTGTGGCCGATGCTCGCCGAACATCCCGAATTGTGCATGTTCTGCACCGACGATGCGCACCCAGACGATTTGCTGGTTGGGCACATTGACCGCTTGCTAGCGCGCGCCGTGGCGAAGGGAATCGATCCATTTGTTGCTCTGCGTGCAGCCACAGTGAATCCTGTTCGCCACTATGGATTACCGTGCGGCCTGCTGCGTGAGGGCGATCGCGCCGACATGGTGCTTGTGGAAGATCTCGTTTCTTTCAAGCCTGTTCGAACATGGATTGCTGGTGAATTGGTATCGGAGGGCGGGCGCTCCTGTATCGCACCCCGGCCATCGCGGACGCCGAACGCGTTCCGCACCGGTACGTTCGTAGCAAGTGACTTTTGTGTGTTGCTTCCGGTGCGCGGCACAGGGAGTGACGCAAGTAACGCCTCAGTGACTGCTCATGCGATAGTCGCGGAGGATGGACAGTTAGTCACCGGATCCATCGATGCACCGATGCACGTCACCAATGGACTGATCGAGCCAGATCCGTCACAGGACATCCTGCTGATTGCCGTGGTGAATCGCTATTCCGCCGCCCCGCCAGCGCTGGCGTTCATCCGTGGATTTGGGCTGACGCACGGCGCCATTGCCTCAAGCGTTGCACATGACTGCCACAACGTTGTTGCTGTGGGCGCCTCACGTGAAGCAGTGGCCCATGCGGTCAACGCCGTCTTTGCAGAGCGCGGAGGTCTTGCCGTTTCTGACGGAAGCGCTGCTGGCACGCAAACATTGGCGCTACCGATTGCGGGATTGATGAGCGACCGTCCGGCGGAAGAAGTGGGGGTGGCCTATGCGCAACTCAGTCGAACTGCCAAGCTCTTGGGCTCACCCTTGCGCGCGCCGTACATGACCGCTGGGTTTATGGCGCTGTTGGTCATCCCGGCGCTCAAACTCAGTGATCGCGGTCTATTTGATGGAAGTAAGTTTGCGTTCACGCCCGCGGTGATCTGAGCACCGCAGTAGCAATATCGCGGGTGAGTTCCGCAACCAGTTTCGCCAGCATTTCTGTTGGCCAAGCTCCATTTCCTGGAGCACCTTCAGCGATGTGCGCCGCTTGAAGTTGAACGGTGTTTGCCAACATGGTTGCCATTGATCGGAACTCTGCGCCACTGAAGCCGCTGGCCGCAGCTGCGCTTGCCGGAGCTTGCGCCACTGCATCAAGGTCCAGTTCCAATGTTGCTTTACTACCAGCCACATGCGCCGCCGCCAGTTCAGCCATGCGCAGCGGCGACACTCCGCCACGAAGCATTGATTCAAAGGTGAATGCCGCAGTGCGTGCATCGCTTTCAATGGCGGTGATGATTGACTGGGTCGCCCATGCCTCACTCATGCCAACCACCGCGTATCGGTCCAGGTGACCATCAGCGCGCGCGTAGGTGAACGCGTTTCCGGAATGTCGGCCTTCGCATGGTCGGAGATCGGCGTGCAGATCAATATTCACGCAGCCGAGCGACTGTCCTGAAGCGCGTGCGCATCCTGCAAGAATGCCGTATGCATTGTTGTGGCCACCGCCAATCACAATCGGGACAACCCCCGAGCGGCGCAACGCTTCAATGACACTTGCCACGCGGCGATCAATTTCG
>JBILYM010000056.1:0-9651 GCA_044377725.1 Phycisphaerales bacterium | reverse complement strand
CGCGGCATCGCGTTACTGCGGTCGATTTCGAAGGACGCGCGCTGAACGCGCCGATGAACGCAGCATGAATACGGCGAAGCGTTCTCTCGGTGAACCAAAGATGGACCCAGCGGTTGCACGACAGCGCCTGGCAGGAATGCCCTGGTTTCCGCGGTTCTCATTGACCGTGGGCGGATTGGGGTTCGCGCCGTTCGCTTCGGGAACGTGGGGTTCGTTGCCGCCATGCATCGCAGTGCTCGGATTGGTGGTGCTCTTGCCAGCTGACCTTGGCTGGGTGATCGATGCCGTGCTGGTGGCGCTTCTGGTCTGGGCGGCACTCGGCTGTGTGCGTTGGACCGCAGCCGCGGAAGATGCGCTGGGTATCAAGGATCCGTCATGCATTGTGCTTGATGAAATTGCAGGTATGTCGATCGCTCTGCTTGGCCTGCACTTGCCGCTGCGCTCCATGGCAGAGGCGGGCTCATGGTCGTGGGCAGGCTCCGGTGTCCTTGGCGTCGGTATGGCTTTCCTGCTGTTTCGATTCTTTGACGTACTGAAGCCGCCGCCATGCAAGGCGCTTGAGCGCATTGGTGGCGGATGGGGCGTGTTGCTGGATGACGTGTTGGCCGGTGTCTACGCGTGCATTGTCATGCACGTGGTTGGCCCGCTCGCACGGTAAGTGAGTGACGGTGAGTTACGGTGCGTGAGGGGTCGGTGGCGCAGACGGTGCCGATGGTGAAGACGGTGCCGGTGGTGCGATCGGCGTAGGCGTTGCGCTTGCTGGCGTCGGCAGGGCGCCCGGATTCGCAGCAGGCACTGCAACCCGCGGAACGAACGCTTGCCGCGACATATCGATAGCCGCTAGCGCCACCAGCTGTGCTACTTCGGCGGCAAGGCTTGCATCAATCTTCGCTACTTCATCAGTGACTTGGTGATAGTCCTCATGGTCTTCCACCGAGAACAGCACGGCGGGCACTTTCTTAGCAAGAAAGGGCCCCTGATCACTGCGAGCGAGCCAGTCCGGATGTTCATCAGTGCGCAGTTTCAGTCCGATTGCTTCATTGGCCGAACGCAGCGCTGCGGTCACCGGTGCACCAATTTCACCACCATCAATGTAGATCTGTCGTGCTGGACCGCGGCTAATCATGTCCATGTTGAACATGCCGCGAATCTCCGCCAGTGGCACCGTGGGCGACTTTGCGTAAGCCGTGGATCCTAAGAGTCCGGCCTCTTCACCGTTGAACGCAATGAAGATCACCGTGCATGCGGGGCCTTGGCCTGCCGCGCTGCATGCCTTCATGGCGCGCGCGACGGCCAACATGCCAGCAATGCCGGACGCGTTGTCATCGGCGCCGTTATAGATCTTGTCATCACCACTGCGACGCGGGCGCATGTGGTCGTAATGCGCGCTGACAATGATGTAGCCCGTACCTGCTCCCGCCACCGCGCTTCCATCGGCAACCGGACCTGGAAAAACGGCCACCAGGTTCGGGCCAGTCTCCGGATTCTTATCGATCGGTTGCCGAAATGAATCACTGGTCACGCCAGGCTTCAAACCGATCGACGTGAACTTTCCAGTAATCCAGACGGCGGCTTTCTCTGCAAACGGGCTGCGAAAGAAGCGCCCGCCCATTTCATCACTTGCGAGTGCTGTGACATCGCTCCGAACGTCATCGGCCATGATGGCGCCGCGCACTGTGGTGAGCGGGCGGCTGGTGGCGACTGGGTCACCGGCAAACGCCGGTATGCCAAGCGGGGCGCACCACAGTGTTGCCGCGAGTGCCACTATGGGGGTGGAGAAGTGCTGCATGGGATGATCTTTGAGTGAGTTGTAAGTACGGCTTGGACTGGGCGACGTCAGTTGTTCAACGTTCGTGTGCTACTAAATCTTCGTATGTCTCACGGCGACGAACCGTGGTGAAGTGCAGACCGTCCACCAATACCTCTGCAGGTAGTGGCGAACTGTTGTAGCGGCTGGCCATTGACATTCCGTATGCACCAGCAGTGAAAATGGCCAACAAGTCGCCGCGTGCCACGGGCGGCATGGCGCGGTCGAGTGCCAAGTAGTCACCGGTCTCGCACAGTGGGCCAACCACATCAACATTCACAAGGCCGGTCATCGCTGGCTTCTCCTCGCGCCGCGTTGGTATGAACGCTGCGGACGTCTCAGTTGGCCAGATGAAGTGGAATGCGTCGTAGTGACTGGGTCGCAGGAGGGCGTTCATGCCTGCATCGCAGATGGCGAACGTCTTATCGCCGGATCGTTTCACATATTGCACACGGGTCAGCAGGATGCCTGCATTGGCAGCGATCGATCGCCCGGGCTCAAGGACGATGCGTAAGCCCGCGCGTACGGCTGGCAGCAACAGCGGAACGATGGCCTGCGCGTAATCAAGAGCAGCAGGGCTCTTACCAGTTTCATAATCAGCGGCGAAACCGCCGCCGACGTCAAGGACGCTTACTGTAAATCCTTCGGCGATCAGTTCATCGCGCAATGCCAATGCCTTGCGCACTGCTTCCACATACGGTTCCGTGGTGTACACCGGCGAACCAATATGCAAGTGCAATCCAACCAAACGCGCGTGCGGGTCGCGTCCGTAGGTTCGGAAGAATGCGCGAGCGCGCTCAATATCAACACCGAACTTTGTTTCTTTGGTGCCAGTGGTTGTAAATCGATGCGTGTGCGGATCAACATCGGGATTGATACGGAGTGCGCATTCGCAGATGGCATTGCGTTCCTTGGCGATGCGCGCGATGTTCGTAAACTCCTCTTCGCTCTCAACGTTGAAGAGGTAGATGTGCGCGTCAAGGGCAGCTGCAATTTCATCATCGCGCTTGCCAACGCCGGCGTAGACGATCGTCGACGGCGGTGCGCCGGCCGCACGTGCGCGGAAGAGTTCGCCACCAGAGACAACATCCATGCCTGCTCCGCATTCCACCAGCGTGCGGCACACCGATAGATTCCCGCAACTCTTGACGGAGTAGCAGATCAGCGGTTTGACTTCAGCAAAGGCCGCAGCAATGCGCCGGTGGTGTTCCATCAGCGTGGCGCGGCTGTACACGTAGCAGGGCGTGCCAACAGCGCTGGCGATGTCCTGGGCGGGAACACTTTCGCAGTGCAATGATCCGTCGGAGTAGTTGAAGAAGTCCATGAGCGACGCAGTGTATGAGTTGCGCCACTGACTGCGTTAATCAGCCGCGGATGCAAGAGCGACCGCCTTGGGTGCGGCGGGTGACTTTGACTTCAGCGCCTGCTTGGCTGCAGGCGCGCGAGTGCTAGCGCCGGCACTGGAACGCTTGGTTGCCTTGCCGCTCGTAAGCACACTTTGCGCCAATGTTCCAAGAATTGCAATGCTGGCCAGTACGATCAACCATCCGCGTGCGCCGGTCGGCATGGGTTCGTATCCGTGCATGGCCAGAAGCGGAAGCGCCCCGACCACCAACAGCCATGCACCCGCCAGACTGGTCAGAATGCGTGCCACCAACGTGGTTGCCAGTAGCCCCATCAGAAAGCCAGCGACGGCGCCGGCGGCAATGGACGCGGTGAGCAGCGTTCGATACGCGGGCGCGGTCTCTTGAAATGCAAGCTCCACGCGATCGCCGGCGCGATGCGCAACATCAACTGTTGATTGCAGCATCCGATCACCAGCGGGTAGCGCACTATTGGCGGCATCACTGAGTGCTGCATCGGTGGCGGAGCGGTTGGCGTTGGATTCCGCAACGCCGCGTGGACCAACCAGAATGTCCAAGAGATGTTTGCCTGCACGATTTCCTTCGCCGGGGTGCATTGTCTCGCGCGGGTTTGCTACCAGCGCGTGGTTCAGGTCGCGGGGTGCGGTGTCAAGCGTGCCGCCAGCAATGATGGCAAATGCGATCAGCGCTCCAACAGCAGCGCCCACCACGCCAGCCATCAATCCCACGGTCGGTCGATAGAGCAGGGCACCGGCAAGGAGTCCGGCAACGGCACCGAACGCGGCTGCGGCCCACAGCGGTACGCCCGGCAGGAGTGCGCGCGCGACCACCACTGATCCCAGGAACCCCACCAACATGGCTGCCAAGACCACCGCCGGTCGCAGTAACTGCGCGCCAAAGAGGAGTAGCAGCGTGGCGCCCACCATGGTGCTAACCAGGACGCCCTTGGCGGTGGGTGCCAGGTCAGTCATGGCGAGCATTTCGGGGGTGGAAATCGGTAGTAGATCGGTGATCATGGTGTCCCTTGCACGCAGTGCGGTGTCATGGCAGTATCGGCTCGCCTAGCCTGTCGCCTGTGAAAGACGCTTCCTCTGCTCATGAACATCCCGCCCCCGGCACTGAGGGGGCGTTCCGGCACCCAGCAAACGGCCTTGCCGGTTCGCAGAGTCCGTACCTCTTGCAGCACGCGCATAACCCCGTGGCATGGTCGCCTTGGGGGCCGGAGGCCATCGCAGAAGCGCGCCGGCGCGGAGTGCCGCTCTTTGTCTCGATCGGATACAGCACGTGCTACTGGTGCCATGTCATGGAGCGCGAAAGCTTTGAGAGCGTGGTAGTGGCGGGGCACTTGAATGCTGGATTCGTTCCAGTGAAAGTTGACCGTGAGCAGCGCCCGGATGTTGACGAACTGATGATGACCGCGTGCCAAGTGTTCACGCAGCTCACCGAGGGGCGCTCCAGCGGTGGTTGGCCACTCAATGTGTTTCTTGATCCCGACTCGCTTGAACCATTCTTCTGTGGCACGTACTTCCCACCGCAAACTGCGTTTGGCAGACCGTCATTTGTTGAACTTCTGCGCGCGGTGACTGGCGCGTGGCAATCGGACCGCGCGGGAATGGCGCAGCAGGCGCGGCGCATTGCGGACGTCGTGCGGCGGCAGATGGCGTTGCCCACTGCAGGCGATGCCGCCGATGCCACTGCGCTTGGCAGCGATGAAACCATTGGTCAAGTGTCCTCCGCATTGATGCGCATGTCGGATCCAACCAACGGAGGCTTTGGCGGTGCGCCAAAGTTCCCGACGCCGCCGTATCCGCGATTTCTATTGGAAACCGGCTCAGGATCTGTTGATCAAGTGCTGCGCCATACCCTGGACGCCATGGCGATTGGTGGGATATTTGATCAAGTGGGTGGCGGTTTCCATCGCTACGCCGTTGATGCCACGTGGACTGTTCCACACTTTGAGAAGATGCTCTACGACAACGGTCAACTGGCTTCGCTCTATGCCGACGCGTTCCGGCGCTGGGGTGATTCGTTGCATGCAGAAACCGCTCGGCGTACCTGCGAATATGTGATTCGCGAGATGGTTGGCGAAGATGGAAGATTTCTGAGTGCGCAAGATGCGGAGGTTGCTGCGCGCGAAGGTGCTAATTACGTTTGGACGCCGCAGGAAGCGCGTGCGGATCTGGAGAGCGCCGGCTGTGCAGACGATGTTGCGTTTGCGTTTCGCATGTATGGGCTTGACAGCCCGGCAAATTTCAAGGACCCGCATCACCCGGATGCACCCGCAGTTCACGTGTTGCGATTGTCGGAGCGCCCTGATCAACTCGCGCGTTCCATGGGCGTCACGGACTCGGAGTTCCGAACCCGCCGCGCGCGTGTTGATGCCGTGCTCTTGGCGGCACGCATGCTCCGTCCGCAACCGATGACCGATGACAAGACGATCGCTGCATGGTCAGGCTTGATGGCGGAGGGTCTTGCTGACGCAGCCGACGCGTTGGGCGATCGGCACTTTGCGGAAGCCGCGGGGCGTGGCATTAGTTTCGTACTGGAGAACATGCGTTCCGCTGATGGAGGTTTGCTGCGCACCTGGCGTGGCGGTGCAGCATCGGTGGACGGGTTCTTGGAGGACTACGCACACATGGCAAACGCGTGCCTGGCACTGGCGCATGCAAGCGGTGATTGGCGCTGGCGCACTGAGGCGCGCGCGCTCATTGCGGCTGCGGAGGTTCGATTCCTGGATCCGGTCAGCGGGGCATGGTTTGACTCTCCTGCTGCTGCACCGGACCTCTTCACTCGGGTGCGAAGCGTTGACGACGGTGCAGTACCCAGCGGAACTTCCAGCATTCTTCGCGCCATGGCCGTCCTTGCCACGGCCGAACGCGATGCTCCGATGCTGGTTCGCGCCCAGCGCGCGATTGCAGCCATCGCGCCGGCGCTGCATGAACAGCCCGTGGCCGCCAGCGCAACGGTGCTTGCCGCGCGTCGGGTGGCGATCGCATTCCGCGATGCAGGCAGCGATCTGCAACGATGAATGGTGAGTGTTGAATGGTGAATGGCTAGACTTCTGGTTTCCCACTCTGAGCGCGGCGCGCGAACATACACATGCCATTCAAAGTAGCACTCATTTCCACCGGCGGCACCATCGAGAAGACCTACGACGAGCTGCACGGCGTGTTGCACAATCGATTGAGCGTCTTGGATGCAATTCTTGCGTCCCTGGAATTGGATGGCTTAGAGATCACCCGCGTTCCGCTCATGAATAAGGACAGCCTGGATATGAATGAGGCTGACCATGCGCTCATTGCCGATCGAACGTTGGCGCTTTGCGCTGACCATGACGGCGTGGTGATTGTCCACGGCACAGATCGCTTGACGGTCACTGGTGAACGCATTCATGCACGCATGCAAGCAACCGGTGGATACAGCAAGGCAGTGGTGCTCACGGGCGCCATGCGTCCGTATGAACTTCGACGCACGGATTCAGTGCAGAATTTGACGGAAGCGCTCTGTGCTGTGCAGATTCTTCAGCCCGGGGTGTATGCATCCATGCATAACCGCGTGCTGGCATTTCCTGGCGTCCGCAAGGACTACGAGCGCATGGCTTTCGTCAAGGATTGACCGGCCAACTACGTTTCTAGCAAGTACGTTTCTCGGCGCGGCACGCAAGGTGTAGGCGCGGAACCCAGTCACTTCGCCCGCAACGAATCGAACCACTTCTTCCACTCCGCAGCTGCGCGCCCATAGGTGCCACGGTGATTGGCATCCGGCCCAGCGCTGATGGCCTCAACGGTATTGCTGCCTAACGCACGCTGATACATGGAGGGAAGCTGTGCAAGACCAATAGTCAGGCACTCATCGATGTCACCGTAATACATGTGCACGTTGGTCTTCACCTGCCAGCGGTAGGCGTGCAACTTCTGAATGAGCGTGCCGTACATGGTGCCTGCAAAGTAGTTCGGGTCGAAATACTCCTTGCGAATCAGTTTGTGCAGATCTCCAGGCCATGGTTCCGTGTACGGCTCCTTCATGTAGATCTTGCGCGCAAGCTCGTATTGCTCCTCGGTGAAGAACGCCTTGGCAAGACCCGGAACGCCGTAGTACTCCTCATAGGAGAACGCGGTCAGGATGAACATGGCGGAAACCCATGGTGCGTCGATCGAACGCGGATGATTGAGGAAGCCGCTGAGCATGACATATCCATCGCATTGCGCGGCGGCAGTGCCAACCGCCGCAACTGCCACGTTGTTCTTCTCAAGGACTTCAAGGAAGCACATCGTCACCACGCCCCCTTGCGACCAACCATTCAGGAACAGCTCCTTGGGCGAAATTCCCTCCTTGGCAAGCACTGCCAGCGAGGATCGGTACATGTCCATACATGCCTGCTGCTGGCTGCCGATCACCATGTAGCCGTCCTTTTCAGTGGACGTTCCCATGCCGAAATAGTCAGCGCCGATGACGACATATCCCTGACCAGCAAACTGTGCGATCATCAATTGCGTTTCCGGCGATTCCTCCGGGAACGACGGCACCGCGTGCTTCTCCATCACGGTGCCGTGTTGGTAGGACACCATCGGCATGGACTTGTCTGCAGTCTCCGGAATGGCAATCAGTCCCGATGCAATAGTGGGGCGGTTGTTGCGCTCTGGGATGACGGACGGATAAGTCACCCGGTACATCTTCACCGCGTTGCGCGCGGGCGTGTACGTGACTGGGAACCCGGTGAATGCGGGCGTGGCCTTGGTCAAAATCTGATTGAGCTGGTCAACGTCATAGCGACCGATGAATTCGTACTGAACCCCGGATGCCACGGGCACTGCCACCGCTGGCGCCGTTCGCGCGTCTTCATACGGTGCAGCGGGCAGCGGCGCAAGTCCCGTAAGCAGCATCATTCCGGACAGGGAAAGGACGAGATACGGTGCAAATTTCATGGCGATTCCTATGGTTCCTGACCAGGTGATGAAGGCCACTTTGCAGTTTCTTCCTGCATGTAGTCACGTGGTTTGTAGAGGTATCCAACAATCAAGAACGCCACCGATGCCACTGCCATCAATTTGGTGAAGAACCAGTAGTAGTCCGCGCCGACCAGTGTGGAGTTGCCGTCGGCATCCATGGTGAATCGATTGACTAGCGCGGTGAGGGTGTTGCCCGCTGCAACGCTCAAGAGATAGAGACTCATGACGAAACTCTTCATAGCGGGCGGAGCTTGTGTGTAACTAAATTCCAAGCAGGTGATGGACACTAATACTTCTGCAGCGGTAATCACCACGTATGCCAACAACTGCCACGCAATCGATGGCCAGTCCGCCTCGGAACGCGAACCATCCACTTGAATCACGATGCCGCCCGCAGCCAACGCCTGAGCCATCGAAGCGCTCCACTTGGCATCATCCGGCGCCGAAGCCTTGGTGAGTTCTTCAATGGTCACGGCGGTAGCGTTGCGCTCCTCAGTTCGGAGTGCAGCAGCGGTAGCGGTGATGTCAACGCGGTTACTGGAAACCATCGGTGCAACGGTGGCGCGGAATGCTGCTTCCGCGGTATCGATCTTTGCTTGCGCTGTTGCGCTGATGGCAAAGGCGGCAATGGTCAGAAAGAACCCAGCGGCGATCTTGCGGATCGGAGTGAGCGTGACGAAGCGACCAAGGAATGGATAAATCAGGTACGAAAACGTTGGAATGAACACCAGAATCAGCAACGGATTGATCGCCTGAACCTGTGACTCCAGCCAGCGGATGCCCATGAAATTGCAGTTCATCTGCGCGGCTTGCAGCACCCACGCGCCGCCAGTTTGGTCGTAGAGCGACCAGAACACTGCGACAAATACGTACACCGCTGCCAACTTGGCAAGCACTTTCAATCCGCCGCCGGAGAGTGCCTCGGTGACGAATCCAAACCCACGTGCTGGAATATGCACGAACTTGTTTCGACCCATCCAGAAGACGATGGTGGCAAGCCCCATCAGTACACCCGGAACTCCGAATGCCCAACCCGGACCGTAGTTATGCAGGAGCCACGGAGTGAGCAGGGTTGAGAAGAACGAACCGAAGTTAATGGCAAAGTAGAACCAGCCGAATACGCGCGTCAGTAAGTGCTTGTTGCTTGCGCCAAACTGGTCGCCCACATGGGCAGACACGCACGGCTTGATACCGCCCGAGCCGACTGCCACTAAGAACAATCCGGTGAGTAGCCATGTGCGTGGTTCAAAGGTCGCTTGCAGCGCGGCGGGTGGAAGATCAATGCAGGCGAGTGCCAGGTGGCCGGCGCAATACACCAACGAAAGAAGAAGAATGGTGCGGTACTTACCCAGGATGGCGTCGGCGAGAATCGCTCCAAAGATGGGAGTGAAATAGGCGCTCGCAACAAACCAGTGCATCCATTCGCGCGATTGGGTTTCGGTCATGTACGCCGGAGCTGCCTGCGAGCTCATCAGGTACTGCGACATAAAGACCACCAGGATCGTCTTCATCCCATAGAAGGAGAAGCGTT
>JBILYM010000285.1:0-3247 GCA_044377725.1 Phycisphaerales bacterium | reverse complement strand
CCTGGTCTCCCCCTTTGCAGCTGGCGAGGATCCCGCCAACCCCAACATTGTCAAGTGCGTGTGCGCAGTGGATGGCCGAGCGCTCTACTTCAGCCGCAGCGTGATCCCATTCAACCGAGACGGCGCCCCCGATGCATCACAGCCACTCAAGCACGTTGGTCTGTACGTATACCGCCGCTCGTTTCTCAGTACGTTTCTTGCCCTTTCGCCCACGCCGCTTGAGCGCACCGAGAGTCTTGAGCAACTGCGCGTCTTGGAGCACGGCCACACCATCCTGTGCGCGCACGGCGAGGCGCACTTCACCGGCATCGACACCCCCGAGCAATACGCTGCCTTTGTGCAGCGGTGCCGGGCGCGCCTCTAACTCAGGCGCCTCGGCGTCTTGAGATGCGCGTTCGCGCGTGGCGGGCTGCCTTGCTCACACGCGGGGCGCACTGAACTAAAGTATCAAAAACCTACTTTTGAGCGTTGGGAGCGCGGATGCATTCGGCGATTCCATAAATTTGAAATTTTATGATGCATCTGGCCTTTCGATTGCGCTCTTGAGTACGGAGCGTGGAGTCGGCAATCAGGAAATCCTGAGACCCAAACCCCGCAAATCAAAGTGTTGCCAGCCCGATGGCTGGACACCGGAAACAGAACCGCTCGCCGACGGTTTCGGCTGTGTCACGCCCCTTCCGGGATGGCACTTACAGGGTTCAAACCCTAAGGATTCACAAATGAAGACCAACATGAAGTTTGTACTGTCGATGAGCGCACTCGCACTGATGACAGCCGAGGCAGCGACCGCTGGATTCACCCCTTACGTCATTCGTAACGCCCCAGGCGGCGGAGCCCCATTGATTACCACCAGTGGTGCAAACACGACATTCGGCGTTACGTTGCCCAGTCAGAAAGCTGGCTTTGGCTCCAACGATGTCAACGGTATGACCATTAGCCAACTTTCGAATATGCAGTTCACACTGAACTCTGCAATCGCTTCTTCAGGCACTGTCGTATCGGCCAGACTTCCATATGTGAACATCTGGGTCCAGGACGCAGCGAGTAGCAATTACTTCGTCATTTACTTTGGTCTTGACGCCTTCGTTACCAACACCGGCGGCGTAAGGTCCGTCAACCTTGGATTCAACGAAATGGTCGCGGCTGGTGCCTATGTGGGTGTCAGTGAAAGCAACTATGCGAACCTCGGCATAGCCACTGGTGGCTGGCTTGCTACGGCACTCGGCGCACCGGGCGCAAACGGCGGAACGGGCTACACGATGGCCCAAGTCGCAAACTTTCAGATTGTTGCACCTCCGTCGTCGTGGGTTGTATCTGGCAATCAAAACAATGTTGGAACTGCCGCGCCACGTGAACTTGGCACCAACACTACCTTCGGCTTCAACTGGATCTTTGGCCAAGGAAGTAGTGACAATAACGGTTACAACGGCTACGACTACACGGTCTCGGGCGCCTCGGTTCCCGCCCCAGGCGCACTCGCGCTGCTCGGCGTAGTTGGTCTCGTCGGCGGCCGTCGCCGCCGCGCCTGACATTCACTCTGCAATCCACGCTGGCTTCGGCCAGCGTCCACACTCCACGCCCCCACGCGCATCCGCGCTTGGGGGCGTGTGTGCGTTCCGGGGCATGTCACGTCACGCAGCCAGCTTCTTCACCCACTCCGCCGCGCGCTTGCGCCACGACGGATCGCGGTGATGCTCTGCGATCGCCCGCAAACGTTCCTTGGCAGCCTGGCACTTGAGTTCAGCCAAAGCACCGCCCGCGGCCATGGCGGTTCGCTCCTCTGCGTCGTCAAGCAATCCGATCAGGAACGTTTCCACCTTGGTGCGATCGTCGCCAGTCAAGCGCGCCGCCACATCGGCAAGCGCGCTCACTGCTGCCGGCCGAACACGGTCGGGTAACCCAAGCGCGGTGCGCGACTCAATGCGCTCAACGTCCGAGGCGTCTCCAAACTTACCCAAGTATCGGAGCGCCGCCGCACTGATCGACTCGTTGTGGCTTGGCACCGCTACCTGCGCACGCACCGTGTCGATAGCGTCCTTGGCTGCATGCGCAGTCAGCACATCAATCGCCTGCACGCGCACGATGTAACTCGCCTCGCCCGCGCCACCATTGGGCGGAACCAACAGATTGCAGCACAACGGCACCGCCTCAGCGGCGGGCACCTTCTCCAGCGCACCGATCACCGCCGCGCGGACACGCACGTCCGCTATCGGCGAACGCGCCAGCGCCAGCACCGCCTCCTGTGACTCCTTGCTACCAAATCCCGCCAACGCATTCACGGCATCAATACGCAGCGAATATCGCAGCGAATCATTGCGCACCGTCTCCAAGATTGCCATCCGCGCGTCCGGTGATTCCACCTTTGCCAGCGCCGCCAGCGCCTGCCGCTTGGCCGCGTGCGTCGGACCAGAGCGCAATGCACCCAACGTCCACGCCTCCGGCTGCGAAACCTCAATCGTCTTCAGCGCCTCCAGGTATGGATCCACCCACACCGCCACCGGCGGCGCATCAAGCATCCGCGAAACCGTTGCGGAGCGACCGGTCATCTCCATTGGCACCAACACATCACCCTTCTCCGTCTTCACCCACACCGGAATCGAAATCCTCATCGCCGGCGTGCGCGCATCAATCTGCTGGGTTTGCTCCGCGGTCACGGTCAACACGCGACTCGCTGCGTCGTACACGCACTTCGCCTTGACTTGCGGTGAACCGGGGCGGAAGCACCACTGATCAAAGAACCACTCGAGCCCCAGGCCACTGGCCTCTTCCATGGCTCTTCGAAAGTCATAGGTCTCCGTGTTTCCAAGTGCATGACGCGCAAAGTACGAATGCACTCCGGCATAAAACACCTTGTCTCCAAGCATGCGCCGCAACATGTGCAGAATGGAAGCACCCTTCGGATACGGATTCGCCGGCCGACCAAACGTCTCGCCCGCGTTCGTATACACGGGGCTGCACATGGCTTCCGGCGCTGTTGAAATATCGCCGCGCGCCACGCCCGCATTGCCAAGCACAGAGTCCCAGTAGCCATCAGCACCGTCGCGTTCTTCCATCCACAGCGTGGTCCCGTAGGTCGCCCAACCTTCGTTCAGCCAAATATGCGCCCAACTGCGGCAGGTGATCAAGTCCCCCGTCCACTGATGGCACAACTCATGACTGATGAGTCCGTCAAGATCCTGCTCGCCACGCGCCGTTGCATCGAACACTGCCGACGGCTGCATGGTGGTAGCGCTGGTGTTCTCCATTC
>JBILYM010000284.1:0-3251 GCA_044377725.1 Phycisphaerales bacterium | reverse complement strand
GCACTTGAAGTTGCCGCGCGACGCGGGCTACGCGTCACACTGATTGTCCCCCGGGCCAACGACAGCAAACTGGTCGCGTTGGCGAGCCGTGCCAATTACGGTCGACTGCTCGCCGCCGGCGTGGAACTATGGGAACACCGACACGGCTTCCTGCACTCCAAGACCATCTCCGTGGATGATGAGTTGGCCATCGTGACGACCGCCAACCTTGATCGACGCAGTTATGAAATCAACTTCGAGACCAGCATCATTGTTTACGACAATGTGTTCGCTACGCAATTACGCCGCCTGCAACAGTCGTACATTGCTTCCAGTGATCGACTGGACGTAAATGCGTGGAACAAGCGCGGCGTTCTACCGCGATTTGCTGAGAACCTGGCAAACTTGATGTCGCCACTGCTGTAACCATGTCCGAACATCCAGGACCGCGCTGGGTCATGGACGTGGACATGATTCCACGTCAGGGATGCACAAACTCAACCGTACTTCCCGGAGTCACCGGGTACTTCACTTCGGAATAGGGAGCGAATCCAGTCGGGCCTTTGACGATCGGCCAACGCACCTCCAGTTGCAAGTCCTTCCACGCATCGGGAACGCCAAACTGCACTTCTGTTGATGCCGTGCTTTGAAACGGCCCGCCCGCCCAGATCCACCGTTTTGCTA
Source organism: Phycisphaerales bacterium (assembly GCA_044377725.1). GTDB lineage: Bacteria > Planctomycetota > Phycisphaerae > Phycisphaerales > SM1A02 > UBA966. The sequence continues at coordinate 2,588 of JBILYM010000284.1, read as the reverse complement.
GCACGCGGGGCGTGGGCGTTCGTGTTGACAGTTCCACCCACGCACCGATGCCGTGACTCGTTCCCGGCGTTGGCCCGCGCAAGCGCACCTTGATCCAATCGTTGGACTGGTCATGCATGTTGCGTAACACACGCAACGGGCCATTCAACTCCCCGACCACGATGTCAATATCACCATCGTTATCAAGGTCATTGAACACCGCAGTGCGATCGCGATACGCGCCGCGTAAACCAGCACCCGGATCCGCCACCACTTCAAAGCGAGCACCAACGCGGCGCATCACTAACGGTGGTTGCTGGTAATCAGAATCCATGGCCAGCTTGGTCGCCTGTGGATAGACGTGACCATTGAAGATCACCACGTCCTCGGCTCCATCATGATCCAGGTCATCAAATGATGCGGCCCAACCGAGCAGCGGACGGCTGGCGGCGCCCAGGCCAAACTGCGCGGTGCGATCATCAAAGAACTTGCCGTCTAAATTCAGGTGCAGCGTGTTGGTGTCACTGGAGAAGTTGGTGGTGAATACATCCGGCCTCCCGTTGCCATCGACATCACCAATGGCAATGCCCATGGTGGCCTGCCCCGCGCCGTCAATGTTGGTGGCGATGCCGGAGGTCATGCCGCGTTCTTCAAATTGCAATGGACCTCCGGGCTCCGTGCGATTCATGAACAGCGCATTTTGCTCGGAATCATTGGCAATGAAGATATCGAGCCGCCCGTCGGCATCAAAATCAACCACGGCAAGATTCAGCCCGTATCCAGGTATGGCTTTGCGAATACCGGCCGATTCACTGACATCGCGGAAGGTTCCATCACCGCGGTTCTCGTAGAGAATGTCGGCGCGCGCTGGCAATCCGCGCGGACCCGCCATCACTTGCATGCCCTTGAAGGAAGCCGGCGGCGGTGGCGTCGACGGATCGAAGTCTAAGTAGTTGACAACAAAGAGATCCAAATCTCCATCCATATCCAAGTCAGCAAATCCTGCACTGGTGGACCACGCCGGATCTCCGAGTCCCGCCTGCGCGGTGACATCTGTAAACCGGCCTTCGCCCATGTTCTTGAGGAGGATGTCCGCACCAAAACAACAGATGTACAGGTCGTCGCGGCCATCTCCGTCGTAGTCACCGGTAGCGCATCCGAATGCCCAGCGCGTGGGGCGTGCGCCCATGCGCTCGGAGACGTCGCGGAATTTCAGCCCACCCAAATTCTCAAAGAGTCGCGCTCCGGGTCCGTGCTCCGGGTCGGCAAGCGTTGCGCCATTGGGCATGAATATGTCCATATCGCCGTCGCCATCGAAGTCAATGAGCGCCAAACCACCGCCCTTTACTTCAACAATCTGCTTGGATGGCAGCTTTCCGCTGGTCATGACGGCATCAATACCACTGCCAGCAGTGGCATCTTCAAATCGAATAGTGGACGGCGGAGCGGCCACGGGCGTTGCCTGGGCGAGCGCATACGGCTGCGGCGCAACCAACGTCAATGCAATAGCAAACGTGTTGGTGATGATCATGTTCATGGCGAAGGTTTCTCAGTTTCGGTGCGCGCTTTAATTTCAGCCTGACGCGCGCGCGCATTCGTTGCGTCACTCGCGCGACCGAGTCGGTCAAGGACGCGCGCCAATTTGGACCACGCCTCGCCGTGAGTTTCAAAGAGTTCAACCGCCTGTCGATAGCACTGCTCTGCTTCCGGCAATCGGTCTTGACGCAGGAGTACGTCACCCAGGCGCGCTAAATTCTTGGCTCGCTCGCGCGCCGCGCCCTGCTGCTCCCCAAGCAATTGCAGCGCGCGAAGAAAGTAAGCCTCGGAATCAATCACTCGATCTTCTTCGTAGGCGATCAGTCCAAGTGCAAACTGCGTGTCGTCATAATTTGGAAATGCGTTCGCATGGGTGGTGAATGCAATGCGGGAACCCGGAAGGTCGCCCAGGTAGTAGCGGCACCAACCGAGGTAATGCACCGCATGGGGCGCCTCCGGAAATGAATCCACTGGCGCTGCAGCGGCACGCTCCAAATAGGCAAGCGCTTCACCGTGCCGCTTCTCTTTATGCAACGCCAGTCCAAGGTAGAACCCGGCACGAAGATCATCGGGGCGTTCCTTCACCATGGAACGCGCCACCGCCTCGGCGGATGGGTACTGAGCACTTCGAAGCAACTTTCGTACCACCTCCCAGCGTGGGTCGGGCGCGGCGGCGGTGGCCGGGGTCGGGGGACGAATCGGGGTGCTCGCGGGCGGGTCGATGGTGGGCGCGCTCGGGAAGCCTGCACCGGGGGGGGCACTGCGGGCGTTCGAGGGAGCCCTCGTGGGGGTACTGGCAGGGGTCATCCGGGCCTCCTGCTCCTGTAGCCCCGGCGCCGGATTCGCGACGCCAGCACTCACACCTTGCATTGGGTCAAAAATAAGCGTTCCAAGGCCAATGACTGCTCCGCCTGCCACCGCTGTCCATTGGGTCCGCAACTCCTGCATTCGCAAAAGTATAGGTGTGTTTACGGACCTTCTGGTGGCACCGGGCAGATCGGGGGTTACATTGTGATGTTGGCAGAATTGAGAGTTTATCGGTGCAAGTACGCCGAACAGTGCGTACGGTTACT
>JBILYM010000283.1:0-3265 GCA_044377725.1 Phycisphaerales bacterium | reverse complement strand
CCGTAACAACGGCCCGTGTACGGGCTGAAGTGACGCTCGTCGGTGAGGTAACTGAGGAAGTTCTGGATAAGTGCAAGTGTGGTTGTGTCGCTCATGGCCCTTTGCCTCCATAATCGCGCGGTCTGTTGCGCGGTGCTGTGTTGCTCAGTTCGGAATCTGTTGTCCGTTCTTCTTATCGGAGACACGCCGCTTCAACCTGAAGCCAACCCGCATGAAAGACACCGAAATCCGGACGTTCCTCAGATCGACTGTGCGATTCCGGAAACCTGTTGTCCAGATGTGTTACGCAGACCTTGCGCAAATGGATGACCAAATATCATTTCCGGCAAAAATGGCCGATTCCACCGGGACACTTAATTAGTTATTGGACGTAAATCGGCGCCGCATCAGTGTTGCCCGAACTTCCCTACAATCGCTCCCCTTCCTGAGCGCCCCCTTCTCCCCCAATTTCACCACCATGGTTGCGTAGCTCAGTTGGTAGAGCAAGCGGCTTTTAACCGCTAGGTCCTGGGTTCGAATCCCAGCGCAATCACTGCACTTCGCCAGCACCGTCACCCCCCACGCCACACGCTCACGCCTTGCGCCCCGCCACCTACGGGCCGATCGGAACACGGATGTTTGTACTTCACCTGAACTGGTCTCACGGATCGTTGCGCGTCTGGGGCGAGCATTCCCAACGATTCATCACCGCGCGTGACACCGCCATCGCAACTGGGTCGCACCCGTACGCCGCAACCGTCGCAGAATTGCGCGCAGCGCTGGCACCCGCACTTGAGCACGCGCGTACAGCAAGCGGCGACGATGCCCGCATCGCAGCGGAAGGTTCACTCACCGACAGTTCGCTCATGCTGCTCTTGCCGCACTCCGACACGGAGATTGGGCAACTACCACTTCCGAGTGATCGCCTGAGTGCCTGTGATGAAGTTGCTGGTTTCTCAGCTGAACCAGAGGATTCGCTTGCGCCCATCGAAGTTCCGGCAGTGGCGCTTGATCCGCGCACTGCGTTCGCACTGCTGCGCATACTCGACACTGAATCGACTGATGACACCGTCGCTTGGGGACATGACGCCCGATGGTGGAACGCTGTTTCGCAGTTCACTCAGCACCTGATCAACGATCAACGTGTCATTCCAACCGTCGTGCAGGAGCGCAACGGCTCGATGTTTGCCGCGTGGCGTCCATGGTTGCAGGATGCGCCAAACCACAACAAATTCACCGCATTGGTCCGCGGCGCACCAGCATTGGTGCGTGCTGCCGAAGGAGCCGGAGCGGCGACGACGCTACTTGAGCAATCCATGGGTGCGTTCGTTGATTCCAGCGTGCGCGACATCATGGAGTTAGAGAATTATTCCGAGGCGCTCGATGGCCGCGACCCAGACCGCGACCCGCATGTTGCCTGGCTCACGGGACTTCTGAGCGCCGAAGTTGCGGTGCGACAGCCTTCCGCTGTGGAGTCAAGCATTGTGCGCACGGCTCGGCAGTGGATTGCCAACCTTGAAGACATCGGCGAGGGCCGAGAGATGCGTCTGCTCCTGCAACTTCTGGAGCCGCCAGCGGAACTTTTAGCCGGGCCCGATGGTCACGAAGATGATCACCCATGGCAATTGGTGTTCTCGCTGGTTTCCAACGATAGCCCGCCGATTGTGGTCGATGCTGAGTCACTGTGGAGCCGCGCTGTGGGTGGTCGCAACGGTCGCGGTCATTCACCGCAAGAAACACAACAACTCTGCGACATGCTCTTGGGCGAACTTGGCCGAGCCAGTCGCCTGTATCCAAAGATTGAAGAGAGTCTTGACGAAGGCGCCCCCACGGGGATGGAGCTCAAGACCACTGAGGCATATCAATTCCTCCGTGACTTCAAGCCGGTACTGCAAGAGGCTGGCTTTGAAGTACTCGCCCCGGATTGGTGGGGACAGACCGCCAACCGCGTGGGCGCACGCCTGCTCATCGATAGCGAACCGTCCCCGAGCGAGGGTGGCGAAGGCGGCAAGTCGAACGGCGGAGTGGGCTTGCACAGTTTGGTCAATTACAGCTGGCAAATTGCGCTGGGAGATACGCCACTCACCCTTGAGGAATTCCAGGCGCTCGCCAAGAAGGGCGTGCCGCTGGTGCGCATCAACGGTCGCTGGGTGGAAATCCGCCCGGAAGATCTGGAGCGTGGCGTCAAGTTCTTGAAGCAGAACGCCAACGGCCAAGCAACCCTTGTGGAAGCTCTGCGCATGGCGCACCTGGATGCTTCCGACGGTGGACTGCCAGTGATTGGCGTCGACACCAAGGGATGGGTAGCTGAGATCTTCGGGCCGGATGACTCGATTGAGAAGATGCCGCTCCTGGAGCAGCCGGAACGATTCCAAGGCACCCTCCGTCCGTACCAGCGCGCCGGCGTCAGTTGGCTGGCGTTCTTGGAGCGCTATGGAATGGGCGCATGCCTCGCTGACGACATGGGTCTCGGTAAGACCATCCAATTGATCGCCCTGTTGCAAGCTGAACGACAAGCGGCCCCAGAGGGGGAACGCGTTGGACCAACACTGTTGGTGGCCCCCATGAGCGTGCTCGGCAACTGGCACCGTGAACTTCTCCGCTTTGCGCCAGAGTTAGTGGTGCATGTGCATCACGGCTTGGAACGTCCACAGGGCGAGCGCTTCGTGCAACTGACGCAACGCGTTGATGTGGTGGTCAGCACCTATGCCCTGGTGACGCGTGACAAGGACCTCCTCAATGAGGTGGAGTGGCGCCGTGTGGTGCTTGACGAAGCGCAGCACATCAAGAACCCGCCCACCAAACAGACCGCTGCCATTCGCGCGCTGCGCACCAAGTTCCGCGTGGCCCTCACCGGTACGCCCGTGGAGAACCGACTCAGCGAACTGTGGTCGATCATGGAATTCTGCTGCCCGGGATACCTGGGCACACAGAACGATTTCCGCAAACGCTTTGCGTTGCCAGTGGAACGCCATCGCGACAAGCGGCAAGCCGAGCGGCTCAGGCTGCTGGTTCGACCTTTCATTCTTCGCCGCCTCAAGACTGACCCCAAAGTCATCAGCGATCTTCCGCCGTTGGTGGAAACGCGGCAGCAGATTCCGCTCACGCCCGAACAGGCCTCGCTCTACGAGCAAGTGGTCAACGACATGCTCAAGCGTGTCGATCAGGCCGAAGGTATTCGCCGTCGCGGACTGGTGCTCAGTGCGTTGGTGAAGCTCAAGCAGATCTGCAATCATCCTGCGCACTTCCTGCGCGAGGGCATGCCATCCAATGCTCCGGTGGCCGA
>JBILYM010000282.1:0-3274 GCA_044377725.1 Phycisphaerales bacterium | reverse complement strand
CCTCATGCGCCAAGTTGGGCATCGCCACTGGGTCATACGCAACAACCGTTGCACCGGCCGCCATCGCAAACTTCATCAGCACAATTCCTGGTGCTTCACGAATGTCATCGGTGCGCGGCTTGAACGCCACGCCCCAGAACGCCAGCTTGCGTCCCTTGAGTCCTGCGCTTCCAAATCGCTTCTCAACCTTCTTCCAGAAATGCCCGCGTTGATCTTGATTGACTTCATGCACCGCAGCATTCAGCTTGCAATCAAAGTCTTTGCCACGTCCCATGCCAACAACCGCTTGTGTGTCCTTCGGGAAGCAGCTGCCGCCGTAACCGAGACCCGGATAGAGGAACTGATTTCCAATGCGCTTGTCTGCGCACATGCCTTCGCGCACTGATGCAACATCAGCGCCCATGTACTCGCACAAATTGGCAATCTCATTGATAAACGAAATCTTGCAAGCCAGCATGGCATTCGATGCGTACTTCACCATTTCCGCGCTACGAACATCCATCAAATAGATCGGATTGCCGTTACGAACGAACGGTTCGTACAGATCGCGCATGGTATTGGCGGCTTCTTCACTCTCCACTCCGCACACGATTCGATCGGGCTTCATGAAGTCGCTGATCGCGTCGCCTTCCTTCAAGAACTCCGGATTGTCGGCAATGTGGAATGGCACCTTGGTGAGGCTCTTAATTAGGTCGCGCACTGCATGGCTCGTACCAACCGGCACCGTGCTCTTCACTACAACGGTCTTTGGCTTTCCAACTGGGCCAATCTTCTCAAGTGCGCCGGCAATATCCCGCGCGACGGCCAGCACATACTGCAAGTCCGCGCTGCCGTCTTCATCGCTTGGCGTACCGACACAGATGAAGATGGTCTCTGCATCCTGATACGCAGCCTGCTTGTCGAGCGTGAAGTGAATACGCCCGGACTGAATGTTGCGCGCCAGCATCTCCGTGAGCCCTGGCTCATAGATTGGGCTTTCGCCGCGCTTGAGTTTCTCAATCTTCCGCGCATCCACATCAAGGCATGTCACCTGATTGCCAGTCTCTGCAAAGCACGCGCCGGTAACGAGTCCAACATATCCAGTGCCAACCATGGTGAGTTTCATAATTCGTTCGACTCCGTGTGCGTGTTTCGATCTGAGTAGCCGTCAGGCGGTTGATGTACGAGTGGTGCGCGTGCTGTGATTCCCATGCGCCGCATGCGCAGCGGCGGGAAACCCGTCACGAGGCGCGAGAGTTTACCTCAGGTGATTGTGCCTCTAACTGCAGTAACGCACGCTTGATTCCGAGCGTCGGCCCGCTCTGCCGCGCATCTCCCGCGTAACCACCGATCCAGTCGCCCGAACCCACCACCCGGTGGCAGGGCACCACGATCGGCATGGGATTCCTGCGCATGGCTTGCCCGGCCGCGCGCGCAGCCCGGGGACTACCCGCCGCCGCCGCCAGCCAGGAATAACTGCGCGTCTCGCCGCGGGGAATCGAGCAGCACGCGCGCCAGCACGCCTGCTGGAATACCGTTCCTTCAGCCAGCGGGACATCACGAAAGTCATCAGCACTTCCCGCAAGCCACGCCTCGATCCGTGCTCGAAGCAGCAGCGCCTCATCCGCATCGCGGGTGAGCAGGGTGACCGGACCGCCCGCCGTCTGCACCACCAGCGGCACGCGAGCCCCGATCGCCCCTTTGCCCACGGCTTCGGCATCGCCACGAGCCGCCGCGCCCCCGGCGTCACAAACTCGAGCCGAAATTTCAGTAGCAATCGCACTCATTGAACCGCAAAGACTACCTCCCCGCCGGAGTACGATTGTTCTCCAATGACCACCGCCGCCCGACCATCAGCGTTCGCCGCGCCCGCCTCTCTTGATTCCATGTCCCGCGAGTTGGTGGACCTGGTCGCCGCGCAGGACCCCGACATCGCAGCGCTGATGGCAAAGGAAGCCGATCGCCAAGCGAGCACCCTCGAACTCATCGCCAGCGAGAATCATGTCACTCCCGCCGTCATGCACGCGGCCGGCAGTTGGCTGACCAACAAGTATGCCGAGGGCTATCCAGGTAAGCGCTACTACGGCGGTTGTGAGTTTCACGACCAGATCGAAGACATCGCCCGCGAGCGCGCCAAGCAACTCTTCAAGTGTGGATTCGCCAATGTGCAGCCACACAGCGGCGCCAACGCCAACATCGCGGCGTTCATGGCACTCCTTGATCCAGGTGACACCGTCCTCAGCCTTCCGATCAAGAGCGGTGGGCACCTGAGCCACGGCCTGAAGCCAAATTTCAGCGGCACCTTCTACAAGATCGCCGAGTACGGACTTGACCCAACCACCGAGTTGCTTGATTACGATGCCATTCAGAAGATCGCGCTTGAAACGAAGCCGAAGCTCATCATCTGTGGATACAGCGCGTACTCACGCGTGATCGACTTCGCGCGTTTCCGCGCCATCGCTGATTCCGTCGGCGCCTACCTGATGGCGGACATCGCGCACATCGCGGGTCTGGTTGCAACCGGCGTTCATCCGAGTCCGTTCCCACACGCGCACGTGGTCACCACCACCACGCACAAGACCCTCCGTGGTCCGCGCGGCGGCCTGATTCTCTGCAACGATCCGGAAATCGCCACCAAGCTCGATCGCAAAGTATTCCCTGGAAGTCAGGGCGGTCCGCTCATGCACATCATCGCCGCAAAGGCCATTGCATTTGGCGAGGCGTTGCAACCGGAATTCACCGTCTACAGCAAGCAAGTGGTTGCAAATGCCAAGACGCTCGCCGCTGAACTGATCAAGCGCAACTACCGCCTGTGCGCTGGCGGCACCGACAACCACCTGATGCTCGTCGACCTTCGTCAGCGCAGTGCTGACCTCACCGGCGCCGACGCCGAAAAGTGGCTCGAAGCTGCTGGAATCATCTGCAACAAGAACGGAATCCCCAACGACCCACGCCCCCCAATGGTGACCAGTGGTCTTCGGCTCGGCACCCCGGCACTCACTTCGCGCGGCCTCAAGGAACCCGAAATGATTCAAGTCGCGGCATGGCTCGACCGCATCATGGGATCCAAGGGCGCAGCGGCGGAAACGGCTACGGTGCGCGCGGAGATCCGCGCATTCTGCACTCGCTTTCCGATGCCTCACTAAGTAGGTGCCGTTCACCACTGTCCCCAGTTTGGGGGCGCGGTTGAAGTGAGTTGAGTCGTTGACCGCCCCCTTCGTTGCGCGCGGGACCCTCGGACGCGGACGGCTGCGCTCCACAAGGTTCCGCTTAGCCTCGGGCGAAACTGTTCGTC